>VBOW01000028.1 GCA_005893275.1 Candidatus Eisenbacteria bacterium
CCGGGCCGACTCGGACCGTCATGAACTCCTGGAATCGGCCCTGCAGGTCCACGCTGACCGACCCGTCCGAGTGGTGCACCTCGACGAGATCCGCCGGCGAATGGTCGAGCCGGAGCTGCTCCAGCTCCGAAAGCTCCTTCAGCTGCTCCCGTGTGGGCATGCCAAACTTGCCCGTCTCCGGATCAATCCCGATCACCATCCCGGCCACTCCCGGGCGCTCCGCCCCGCGGGCGATCGCAGGCGACGCGGCGCGGGCGATCGCAGGCGACGCGGCGGACGGGTTCACTCCAGACGGGTTCGCTACGGAGGATTCATCGGTCGAGGTGGGCAGCCCCAAAAGGATTGCAGCGAGCAGAGAGGAGGCCGCGACGAGGCCGCCGACCCGGTTGAACGTCGAGAAATCTCTCATCGCGGCGTCTCCCCTCGATGGAGGAATTTTCGTAACGAGTCGTTTCAGAAGCTCATTATGCGGCCCCCGTTCGAGCGCGGCAAGTGGGCTGATTCCGACCGCTGCCTACGGTCTGGACAGCGCCGTCAGCTCGACTCGCTCGCGGCCGCCGCGGGGCGTGAGCTCCAGCACGGTTCCAATCCCGCGGGCGTAGAACTTGAACTCGCGAACTCCCGGTTCCAGGGGAGTCCAGTCCATGGTCTGGAGGCACCCGCTGAACGTGCCGTAGGGTACGGTCACGGTCTCGCTCAGGCTGACCACGCGCGCCCTGTCCGCAACAACCCCCGGGGATTCTTCTTGTGGATATTCGTCGCCTTTCTGAGGGTGGGCCAGCATGATGATCCCCGCTTTCGCCCCGTTCTTGCCCGCCTCCCATGACCCCACCGTGCCCACGAGCACGCCGTGGTCGTATTGCTTCGTATCTTCACCGAAGTACCAGACGTTTCCTTCGCCATCCTGGGCGTACCAGTCGAAGGTGTCCTCAATCAGTGAGCCGTCCAGGTCGACCCGGTCGTGGACGACGGTGGTCCGGACGCCGACGATCGTTTTGGTGTCCCGGGTCACCTCGACTTGGTTGCTTTCCACGCCGTCGGCCGTTCTTGAGACGTAGGAGTAAACCGTGCCGGGGGTAAGCGGGAAGTATGGGTTGTCCACCCGCGGCACGAAGCTGGCCGGGTCGAACGGGGGAACGACGGAGCGCGCGTTTGAGCTGGCGGACATGCCCTGCGCGTCTTGACGGCTCGGCGCGAGGGAGTTGAAGGCGCTCTGGGTCCCGTCATGGCTGCATCCCAAGAGGCCCAGAAGGGTGGCGATCAGGGCCATCCGGAAGGCGAAAATCGGTTGGACGTTCATGGGTTGTCTCCTCCTTTGCACTGCCTGAAATCCGGCGAACACAGCGCTGCAATGGAGGGAACAAACGAGGGCGGAGGCTTGTGACAGCGGGGTCAGCCGCGAGGAACCTAGGGGGGTGCCAACGGCAAGGAATAGAAACCGGCTGCACCCGTAGAATCCCCGGACGCCCTGGCAGTGACGCGCGGACCCTCTTTGAGGAAGATGCGATCGCCGCCCACACGTATCTCGATCCATGGCGCGGCGCGGGGAATCTGGATCTCAAACGTGGCCGAAGTGGCTTGGTCGTCGATCACGAGCTGATCCACGCCCGATGTGAAGGCCGCGGCGCCGGGCGGCGCTCGGACCACGACCTCCGTGCCATCGGTCAGGGACACCCGTGCCCGGCCCTCGGCCTGGGGCGACGTGAAGAGAATGACGAGCCTCTGCCCGGGGCTGACGGCGATGCCCGCGACCCGCGGCTCCGGGGCCTGCATCGGGCCGCGGGCTGAGGGCGGAGAGGCCTGGCGTCCCCCGACCCATCCCACAAACGCGCCCACCCACCGCGGCAGAGGGGAGCCGGGCACCGCGTACGCCGCGGTCGCGACGCCCACCGCCAGGAGAACGGCCGCCACTCGGCGAACCCACGTGAAGTCAGGGGCGCGCGCCCTGGCCGCGATCGCGCCGGCGCTCACGTGCGGCGGGGGGTCATCCACGGTCCCGAGCAGCGCGTACACCTCGTCCTCTTCTTGCTCCGCTTCGGTGACACGACGCCGGCAGTCGACACACCCGGCGAGGTGCTCGCGGGCGGAGGCTTCCGCCCCCGACAAGAGCTCGCCGTGCAGAAGGCGCTGAACTTGTTCTTCGTCAAGGTGCACCGAATGAATCCTCGTAGATCTTGCGGAACGCTCGTCGCGCGCGGGCCAGGAGCACGCCCACGCTGGCTTCGTTCAATTCGAGGGCCGCCGCGATGTCCCGGTAGCGGTACCCCTCCGCCCGGAGCAGGAGCATTCGCCGCTCCCTTTCCGGCATTCGGTCGAGCGTGATGCGCACGCTCCGACGCGAGTCTTCTCCCTGAACCGCCTCTTCGGGGGAAGGAGGCGGGTCGGAGAGCGCTCCCTCGCTCCGGGCCGGAGTCAGCAGCTTGAGCCGCCTGCTGCGCGTCGACTTCTCGTTCCGGAAGAGGTTCATCGCGACGCTGATCAACCAGGCCTCTGGGGCATCCGGCAGCGAGCCTCTTCGGTACAGCTTGACGAAAGCCTCCTGAACCAGATCGGCGGCCAGCTCCGGCTCGCCCGACAGGCGATTCATGAAGCGGTAGAGCCGCTGGAAGTGGGCATCGAAGAGGTCCACGAACCGGTCGTGGAACGACGGCAAGCTCTCAGGCAGCGCGCGAACACCCCCCCGCCGACGCGCTCGCAAGCCCGCCGGCGCTTTGCCGTAGCCTTGAACCAGTCCCCGACCCTCCACACTGGCCTCCATGGAAGGGAACCAAGGTCTGATGGATTTGTGACACGATGCGAGCGGCCGGATCAAAAACCCCAGTCGAGCCCGACGACGAGCGGAGCCCGGGGACGCATTTCGATCCCGAAAAGCTCTCCTGTCGAAGGATCCCTGGCGTAGGTCAAGATGTTCTTCCGGCCGAGGATGTTTGTGACGGTGGCGAAGAGCGCAACCGTCGCGTGGTTTGCCCCGACCCCGACGTGCCACTGCTTCCTGAGACCCAGGTCGACGCGCAAATAGGCCGGCAGCGCCGTCGCGCCCAGCTGCTCCCCGTCGTAATGAGGGCTGCCGCCGAACTCGGACCCCTTGTCGAGGAGGTTGAAGGCCTCCCACTCGAAGCCGTCGGAGATGGCCGTCGTACGGCGCCCCATGGCGGCCGTGGCGCCGAGACGGATGGAGGTCGTCGCGCTCGGGAAAGCGGTCACCCCGCCCTCCAGAAGATGCATGGCTGAGTTTTCGGGGGTGTAGCTCAGATCGCCGTACGTGAGCCGTACGCGCTGGTAGCCGTATCTGGCGACGATCCCGTACCGAGTGGCGTTCACGGCGGCATCCGCCGACACGCCGCGCGAGACACCGGAGCCGATGGCGAACGGACCCGTTGCGAACGGCTCGCCGTCCCGCGGCGCGACAAGCACCAGTCCATCCGAGCGGCGCTCATAGGCCTGCAAAGCGAAACGCAAGCCCCTCCGGGGCCGGAAGTCCGCCGCGATCACATCCTGCTCGCACCGAGCAACGGGGACGCCCGAGGCGCCGGCGCCCAAGTAGACATCGACCGGGAACACATTGCCGACAACCGACTCGGGGTTTCGGAGCGACTGGGCGAACTGGTGTGTTCGGGCGTAGCTCCCGGAGAGGGTCAGCTCTTTCGAAGGATGCCATGCCAGTTGTGCGTCGGGCCCAAAGCGCATCTCGCCTCGGATCGCGGCGAGGGCGGCCCCGAGCTTGAATTCGATCTGTCGATTAAGCATCCTGGAATGCCTCGCGAGCGCGGTTGCGACCGGCGTGATCGCGGTGAGCCTCCACGAGGGCCCGCCCGCGGAATCGGGCTGGACGCGATAGGACGTGCGGCTCTCCTCGAGGCGCAGCTCCGCGGCGGTGGTGGTCCGTGGCGAGCTGTGCTCCACGGCCGCGAGGAGGCCCTGGTCCCGGCGAGCCGCCGCCATGTCCACCCAGCCCGCGCGGGCCGACCAAATGGAACCCTCCTCCCCGGCCGCGCTCCATCCCAGAACGTTCACCGCGGTGCCGGAGAAGACACGCCTCCACCGGGCGCCCAGCGACCGGCTGTACCACTCGAAGACGTTGCGGCGCGCATCCTGGGCCGTTCCGTCGTCCGTCGACACGGCGGCGGCGGTGTTGAGGTCGTTCTCGTTGCCGTAGCCGAGCAGCTGAACTCGGCCGCCGAGCACCGGCGCCTCGAGCTTGGCGAGCCAGTCGCCGGTCTCGCCCCTCAGATAGGAAGCCTCCTGCCTCGGGGCGATGCCGTCGGGCAGTCCCGACCGCAGGCTCACGAGATAGCCCGCCCCGTCCGTGCCGAGTGGGGCATCGAACGTGAGGCGCGACTGGATGGTGCTCACGCTCCCCTGCGCGCGCAGGCGGTCTCCCGGAGCGCGGGTGACCGCCTCGATGGCCCCGGACAAGCTATGCGGATACGCCAGCAACGGAGCCGTGGCCGATAGATGCAGCCTGGAAAGCGCGTCCGGGTTCCATCCGCTGGACATTCCGCCGGCATGGAAGGGGTTGAACACCGGGATCCCGTCGAGCAGGTAGGCGGTCTGGTCCGAGGCGCTGCCTCGAACATTGACCCCGCTCGGCGACTCCGGCCTCAGGAATACTTCGCCGCCGCCGAGGGCTTCGAAAACGTCCGGTTCTGCGAGCAGAGGGTGGTTCCGCACGGCGTCGACGGAGATTTCGCGATCGGGGAACTCGGCCGTGTCGCCGGCTCGGGCGATCGCCGGAGCGCGCACGTCGATGGCCTGGATGCGGACGGGTTCGGAGCGGAGCCAAAAGTTGATCGTGAGCTCCCCCTCCCGCGGCACAAGCGCGTGCAGGGAATGCTGGGCATAGCCGATGAAACGGACGGTGATCTGGTGCTCCCCTGGCGGGACTTGTCGCAGCCCATAGCGCCCGCTCTCGTCGGTAGCGGTTGCACGGTGGTCCAAATCGGCCAGGGCGACGACGGCGCCCGCGAGAGGCTGGGAGGTTTCAACGTCCCTGACCGTGCCGACGACCGTGGCTTGCGTCGCCTGCACCACGAGCAGGACCTTGACCGCACCCAGCAAGACGGGCCCCATACATCCTCCCCCGGACTGCCTGAATCGATCCAAATTGGGGTCGGGAACCCCTCGATTCTAACACGGCGCGGGCGGGGCTCCTGCGCGGCCTCTCCACCTGGAGCGAGGTCGAATAACTAGATCGAAATCGAGTCGCGAACCGGACCCTCGATTGAATCTAATGATCCGGTCAGCGCAAGACACATGGAAGCGATCGACCTAGTACCACACGGATTCCCCGGAGGTTTGTCATGAATGCGTTTCGGATCGTACCCATCCCGCAATCCACCACAAACCGGATCCGCGAGGGGCGCTCGGATGGCCACGGAAACCTCGAGATCCAACCCATGCGCGCCACAGAGCCCCGGGCCATGCCCTGCCGTGTCTGCCTCGAGGACGTGGCGGTCGGTGAGGAGGTGTTCCTCTTCTCATACTCGCCCTTTGAACGCCCGGTTCCCTATAGAAACGTGGGACCGATCTTCGTCCACGCGGGCGGGTGCAAGCCCTACGACCGCCCCGCGATCGTGCCGGACCTCATGCGGCGACGTTTGCTCGCATTGCGGGGCTACGACGCCGAGCATCGAATGATCGAGTGCGACATCGTGGAAGGTGCCGTGCTGGAATCGCTCATCGAGCGGTTTTTCTCAAACCCCGCCGTCGCCTATATTCACGCGCACAATGCGAGGGCCGGCTGCTTCCTGTGCCGGATCGAGCGGGAAGCGGAGAATTCACCGGCGCTCGGCCCGCTCGTGTAGGATCACGAGCTCCTGGCTGGGAGGGTCAGGGGACATCCGAAGAGGTCTCGTGGGCATGCGCGAAGGTTCGGAACGGATTCCGGTCGTCGTGGAGGAGGCGTACGACGATATCGCCCTGCGGGTCGCACGGCGCATCGCCGAGCTGATCCGCAGCCGGCGCGACGCCATGAAGACGGCGGTCCTGGGGCTGGCGACCGGCTCGACCCCCATCGGCATCTATCGAGAGCTGATTCGCCTCTATCGCGACGAGGCTCTCGACTTCTCCAACGTCGTGACCTTCAATCTCGACGAGTACTACCCGATGCCCCCCGACAGCCTCCACAGCTACCACCGGTTCATGTGGGAAAACCTCTTCGAGCACGTCAACATCGAACCCCGGAACGTACACATCCCGCGTGGTGACATTCCGCGGGCGGAAATCGAGACACACTGCCTCGAGTACGAGCGCGCGATCGCGGAGGCCGGCGGCATCGACTTCCAGATCCTGGGAATCGGGCAGACGGGCCACATCGGCTTCAACGAGCCGGGGTCGAGCGACGGCTCGCGCACCCGCCTCGTGGTGCTCGACACGATCACGCGGCGGGTGGCATCGGCCGACTTCTTCGGGACGGAGAACGTGCCGGTCGAAGCCATCACGATGGGCGTGGGAACGATCCTCGAGGCGAAGGAGATCGCGCTGGTCGCGACCGGCGAGCACAAGGCCGCGATCGTGAGACGCGCCGTCGAGGGGGACATCGACCGCTCGGTGGCGGCGACATTCCTGCAAGAGCATCCCAACGCGACGGTCTATCTCGACGCCGCGGCCGCCGCCGAGCTGACGCGCCGGAAGACGCCCTGGCTCCTGGGCGACAGCGAGTGGACCCGCGCGCTGGAGATCGAGGCCGTCGTGTGGCTCAGCCAGGTCACCGGCAAGTCGGTGCTCAAGCTGGACGACGTGGATTATCGCGAGCACCGCCTCACGGGGCTCCTCGCCCGCTACGCTTCCTCCGGAGACCTCAACGGGATCGTCTTCAACGCGCTCAGCGCCAAGATCCGCGGACGCAGCAAGCTGCCGCAAGGCAAACGCATCATCGTCTTCTCGCCGCATCCCGATGACGACGTGATCTCGGCGGGCGGCATCCTCCGGAAGCTGCGCCAGAACCAGAACGAGATCGTCGTCGCCTATCAGACCTCGGGCAACATCGCGGTCTTCGATCACGAGGTGCGCCGCTACCTCGATTTCCTGCGCCGAACGGCACAGGATTTCGGCTACGGCAACGAGCTGCTCGCCCCCTTGATCTGCGATGTGGAGGACTTCCTCGCCCGCAAGGAGCCGGGCCAGGTGGACAGCGAGAATGTGCTCATGCTGAAACAGCGCATCCGGGAGGTCGAGGCGATATCCGCGATCGCGGTGTTGCACGTGGGGCCGGATCGGGCCCGCTTCCTCAACTTGCCCTTCTACCAGACCGGGAAGGTACGGAAGGATCCGATCGGCGCGCGCGACATCGAGATCATCCTCGCGTTGCTGGATGACCTGAAGCCCCACATCATCCTGGTCGCGGGCGACCTCTCCGATCCGCACGGGACCCACCGGATGTGTAAAGACGCGATCGACCGCGCGCTCGAGCGTTATACGGGAGAGGCGCCGGAGATCTGGTACTACCGCGGGGCATGGGAGGAATGGTCCGTCGCCGAGGCGGACATCCTGGTCCCGATGTCCGAGGAAGAGCTAAGGCTCAAGATCAGCGCGATCTTCAAGCATCAGAGCCAGAAGGATCGCGCGCCCTTCCCCGGGGTGGACGAGCGCGAGTTCTGGCAGCGCGTCGAGGAGAGAAACAAGGCCACGGCGCACCTGGTCGACCGGCTGGGACTGCCGGAGTACTTCGCGATGGAAGCGCTCGTGGTGCGCCCCGGCGCGCCGGCGGGGAACGAAGAGAGGGCTACCGTACGCGCCTCCGCCCCCGCGGCATCCATTCTGGATCGCCGTTAGCCGGTCCTCTCCGCAACCGGCCGGCGTTTCTCCAGCAAGCACACCCTATAGACGGCGACCCAGCGTGCGGTATCGGAGATGTTCCGAATCAAGGATTTGGTCGCGGGCACGTCTCTCGCTCCCCGGTGGTTCTATCTCTTGAATCGCGCCGCTTCGTCCGAACCTCCCGTCACGTTCCCCGCGCTGTAGGAATGCGCGCCCGCGCCGGCAAGCTCCCCGCCGGCGACGATCAGGTACTCTTCGCGGATGGGACGGCCCCCGAACCAGCACTCCAATATCTCGCGCACGCCGGCCGCGTAGCGAGCTTGGGCGGACAGGCTGGTGCCTGACACGTGCGGCGTCATTCCGTGGTGCGGCATGGTCCTCCACGGATGATCCTTCGGCGCTGGCTGCGGAAACCAAACATCACCCGCGTATCCTGCGAGCTGTCCGCTCTTCAGGGCCCGCACGATCGCGTCGCGGTCGCAGATCTTCCCTCGGGCCGTATTCACGAGATAGGCGCCCCGTTTCATCTTGGCGATGAGCGCGTCGTTGAACAAATGCTCCGTCTCCGGATGCAGGGGGGTGTTGATCGTGACCACATCACAAACGCGGACCAGCGACTCGGCGTTCGGATGGAACGTCACGTTCAACTCCTTCTCGACCTCGGCCGGCAGCCGATGCCGATCGGTGTAGTGCAACTTCACGTCGAAGGGCTTGAGGCGGCGTAGGACCGCCGTGCCGATGCGACCCGAGCCCACCGTTCCGACCGCCATCCCCTCCAGGTCGTAGGAGCGGGAGACGCAGTCCGCGATGTTCCATCCGCCATTCACGACCCACTGATACGACGGGATGTAATTGCGCACCAAGGCCAGGATCATCATTACGACGTGCTCCGACACGCTGATGCTGTTGCAGTAGGTGACCTCGGCGACCGTCATCCCGCGCTCCATGGCGGCCTGGAGGTCGACGTGATCGGACCCGATGCCCGCCGTGATGGCCAGCTTGAGCTTCCGCGCCTTGGCAATCCGCTCCGCGGTCAGGTACGCCGGCCAGAACGGCTGTGAGATCACGATCTCCGCATCCGGCAGCTCCCGCTCGAAGGCGGAGCCCGCGCCGTCCTTGTCGGCGGTGACGATCAGGGTGTGCCCCTGCGACTCGAGGAACCGACGGAGCCCGAGCTCGCCGGAGACGCTGCCCAAGAGCGCGCCGGGCTTGAAATCGATCCCTTGCGGGCTCGGAACGGTTTGGCCGCCGGGATAGCGTTCAATCTTTGGAATGCCGCTGAGAGCATAGGATTTCGGATACCCCTCGACGGGGTCGTCGTACAGCACGCAGAGCACCTTGGCCATATGGGTCACTCCTCTCCTTCTCAACCAGTGGGCACGGCCGGAAGCGGTACGGGGAGGTAATCCCGGCAATGGACCGGGGCACGCCGGTGGCTGGAGAATATCAGAGGGGGCTTATGGAAATCGCGTGGCATCATTTGCCAAGCCGCCGGAGGTAGGCGGGGTCCACCTTGGCTCCGAGCCGCTGCGCTTCCAGCGCATCCCTCAGGGCTTCGCCGCGATCGTTCAGAGCCCACCGTGCGTTGCTTCGATTGAGGTAGTAGGCGGCCAGACGCTCATCGCCCGGCGGCGCGCTCCGAATCGCCTTGTCGTACTCGGCGACCGCCTCGCGGGGACGATTCAGCTGGAGGAGCGCCTCTCCGATCGAGCCGAACGTCTGATAGGTCGTCGGATTGTTTGGTTGCAGCTCGGTCGCGCGGCGCCAATCGGCGATCGATTTCTCGTATTCGCCCAAATGGAAATACGCGAGGCCCCGGTTGGTGTACGCGTACCAGAAATCCGGTTTCAGCTCGATCGCGCGTGAAAAGTCATCCACCGCTCCGGTCAAATCGCCCATCCGAAACTTGATGCCGCCCCGGTTATTCAACGCGTCCGTATGCTCCGGCTGAAGCTCCAGGACGTGGTCGAAACAAACAAGGGCGGAGTCGTTGCGGTTCTGTTCGGCGAGGACCATCCCCTTGTTCATCCACGTGCGCGGAACCCTTGGATTGAGGGCCAGCGCCTGATCGTAATCGGCGAGGGCGTCGTCCACCCGCTTGGCGGAGCGATAGTAGTAGTTTGCGCGATTATTGTAGGCATCGACGATCTGCCGCGGGTACTTCTGGATCGTGTCGTTCCAGAAGGTTTCGGGATCTTGCCACACATCGCATCGCTTCCAGGTTTGGACGAGGGAGAACGGGAAGAGGAGAAGCAGGCCCCCGGCTACGAGAGGTCGTACCGGAAGCCGGGCGAGCTTCGGCCCGGGCGATTCATCCAGCCACCACGCGAGGGCGAAGATCAGACCGATATAGGGCAGATAGGTGTACCGGTCCGCCATGACGGAGGTCCCGACCGTGAAGAGCTGCAGGACGAGAACGATGTTGATGAAGAAGAATGCCAAGCCGAAGAGAACGACCCGGACATGGCGACAAAAATAGAGGATCGCTGGAAGAAGAATCGCCAGGGCGGCGAGCGCGATATAGAACTTCGGTCCAAGGGTCGTCAACGTGTAGCGCGGATACGGGTAGATCGCGGAGAGATGAACCGGCAGGAACAGCTTCACCACATACATCGCCGTCGCATAGGAAGCGAAGAGCATTTTCTTGAACGGGCTGTATAGCTCCGAGGCGCTCGTCGCGCCCGCCAGGTGCTGCGCATGGATCGTGAGGAGACCGGCCGCGATCGAGATCGCGAAGAAGGGTGCCTTTTCGAGCGCGAGCGAGAGGCTCCAGGGGCGTCGGCGGAAATAGTCGATCGCGAGGAGGCTCAGCGGCAGGACGACGGCCGCCGGCTTGGACGCCAGGGACAGGAGGAACGCGAACGGGGTCAGGATGAGCCATCGAACCCGTCCAGAACCGAGGTAGCGCAGATAGAGGATCAGCGAGGTCAGATAGAAGAACGCGTACAGGACATCCTTACGCTCGGAGACCCATGCGACCGACTCCACGTGCGTGGGGTGGATCCCGAAGAAAAGGCTCGAGGCGATCGTTGTCCAGAACCTCCCGCCCGAGAGCCTCCGGATAAATACGAATACGAGCGCGGTGTTCGCCAGGTGAATCAGAAGATTCAGCCAGTGGTAGGAAGCCGGGTTGAGCCCGGAGAGGCGATAGTTCAGCATGAGGGAAACCATCGTGAGCGGATGGTAATTGCCCCCGACCGGGACGGTCAGGTCGTGGAGGCTCGGTTGCGCGATGGCGGGGTTCTCCGTCACGTAGGAGTTGTCGTCCCAGTTGATGAAGCCGTTGTCCAGGCTGGGCAGGTACACGACAAACGTGAGGACCAGGATGGCGCCGAGCCAGAGCGGCCAACGGCTGCGACCTGCTGGGGGAGTGCGGACTCTCAGAATGCCTCCGAACCAGGCCGTTCAGGAGGATGACTTTTTGCTGTTCCAACGCCGTCGGCGGCCGATAACGATAGAGGATGAACGCCGAGGAAACCACGGCTGCGATCGCAGCGCCGAGCCGCCTGGGAGGTCACCGTTGAATCCATTCCTTCCAGAGTTCGAAGGCCAACTCGAGCTGGTCCGGATCCCCGACGATTTCGTCGCCCGCATTCGGAAGCGCGTCGAGGAAGGGCTGCTCATGCGCGGCCATCGGAAGCGCGCGAACTATGTGGTCCGCTCCCAGGGGCGCGACGAGATCACCTTTGGCGCCGGGGATTTCCTGACAGCCTACAATGTGGGGCTCAACGACGTCACCGTTCGCCGGAACGGCGCAGCTTCCGTGCGCTACCACGTCACATTCTGGCGCTGGACCTGGACCGCCGTCGCCCACGGCGCGATCTTGGGTCTCGTCTTCCTGATCTGCTTCTTGGGCATCGAGAGGATGCGGCGAGATGTTGCCGCCTACGCCTACGGCCCCTACATGTTCTGGGGTTTGGTCACCTTCTTCTGCCTGTTCTGGCCGTGGATCATGACCGCGATCCATCGAAAATTCGCCGAGAAGGCGCTGCAACGCATCCTCCGCGAAGTGATGAGCTGATCTATTTGACGACGAGAACCCCCTTCATGGTGTGCATCATGGCCGTGCAGATGTAGTCGTAGTTCCCCGGGGCGGTCATCGTGACCACCACGCTCCTGGTTCCAGGTGAGATGGGGCCCGTGTCCCACGTGAACGCCCCTGTACGTTGGGTCGAGGTGTGGGCCATGGAGTCGTTGTTCTTCCAGGCAACCTTGGTGCCAACCAGCACGGTATCGGGGCTCGGCCAATACGCCCGTGACCCGAGCTGCGAGCTGTTCGCCTTGATCGAGATGATCACGTCGGGTGTCGTGCCGGCAACCGGGTTGGACTTTGTGCTGCACGAAAGAACGGTGAGGCAGAGCGCCACAGCCGAAAGGATCGAAAATCTTCCCCGCCCCATCTGCATCGTCGGAGCCTCCAGGAACCGAACCGACCCCTCTCCTTCGCCAAATATAGCACGTGGAGGCCGGAGCTTCGCGCGGCAGGATCGTTCCGCGACGTGGTGAGCGCCCGATCATTGTGCTAGCGTGGCTCCCATGCCGCGCAACTCCGGACCGCGCCCCGCCCCCCTTCAGCCCCCGCTTGCCTACCGCGATCCGGAGTTCCTCGAAGGCGAGGAAGGAAGGCCGCTCCGGATTCTCGCGGAGTATCTCCAGCCGCTGGATGCTTTCCGGACGCATCGCGTCCACGACACCATCGTGTTCTTCGGGTCCGCGCGGCTCGGCGCCAACGGGCCCATGGGACGCTACTACGAGGCCGCCCGCGAGCTGGCGCGTCTCGTGACCGCGTGGTCCCAAACCCTGAAGCGCCCGGCACACCGGTTCCTGGTCTGCACGGGCGGCGGGGGCGGGATCATGGAAGCCGCAAACCGCGGCGCGGCCGACGCGGGAGGACGCACGATCGGCCTGAACATCGGGCTGCCGCACGAGCAGCGTCCCAATCCCTACATCACCCCGGGTCTCTGCTTCCAATTCCACTATTTCTTCATGCGCAAGTTGTGGTTCACGCACCTTGCCCGGGCGCTGGTCGTCTTTCCCGGCGGATTCGGGACGCTGGACGAGCTCTTCGAGATCCTCACCCTCTCGCAGACCCGGAAACTTGATCGCCGGGTGCCGGTGCTCCTGTACGGAGCCGAATACTGGAAGGACCTCATCCGTTTCGACGTGCTGGTCCGTGACGGAATGATTGAGCGGCGCGATCTTGAATTATTGCATTTTGTCGAATCTCCGGCCGCAGGGCTCGAGCTTCTTCAGAAAATGCTCGGATCGGACGAGAATGAGGTGACCCCGGCGATCGCCAAATCGACGACCCCAGAGGATCCGCGACCCGGGCCATGACCGTCATTCCCAAGACTCAGCACCGCGCCTTGCTTCTCCGGGTGGCGCGCCGCGCGATGGTCGAGTACGGGCTCGAGCCTGACTTCCCCGCCGAGGCGATCGCGGAGGTCGAGGGCATCGCCGGCCCGGCCGAGCCGCGTGGCGCGGGCGTGCGCGACCTGAGAAATCTCCCGTGGTGCTCGATCGACAACGACGACTCGCGCGACCTCGACCAGCTCACGGTCGCTGTGCCGGCGCCGGACGGGGGCACCACCCGAATCATCGTGGCCGTGGCCGACGTCAGCGCGATGGTCGAGCCTGGATCGGCGCTGGACGGGCACGCCGTCGCCAACACAACCTCGGTCTACACGCCGCCCAAGGTGTTCCCGATGCTCCCCGAGCGGCTGAGCACGGATCTCACATCCCTCAACGAAGGGGTCGACAGACTCGCCGTGGCCGTGGAATTCACGGTGGACGGCGAGGGCCTCACGACGGAGTCGAGCGTGTCCCCGGCTGCGGTGCGGAACCGGGCGAAGTTGGCCTACTCGAGCGTGGGCGCGTGGCTCGAAGGGAATGCGGGAATCCCCTCCGCGGTCGAGGCGGTGCCCCACCTCACGGAAAATCTCCGGATCCAGGATCGCGCGGCCCAGGCCATCAAGACGCGGCGCCACGAACACGGGGCGCTGGAGCTCGAGACGATCGACGTGCGCGCCCGTTTCGAGGACGAAGCCGTGACCGGCCTCACCCCGGAGAGGCGGAATCGGGCGAAGGAGATCATCGAGAACTTCATGATCGCCGCGAACGGCGCGATCGCGCGCTTTCTCACGGAGAGGCGGCTTCCGGTGATGAGGCGGGTCGTGCGCTCACCCGAGCGGTGGCAGCGGATCGTCGAGATCGCCCGGGCTCTGGGCGAATCCCTGCCGGCCGAGCCCGACGCGAAGCCCTTGAACGAGTTCCTGCTCCGGCGCCGCGCCGCCGATCCGCTGCGCTTCCCCGATCTCTCTCTTTCCATCATCAAGCTGCTCGGCAGGGGCGAGTACGTGGCGAGCTTCCCAGGACAGAATGTCCCGGGACATTTCGCCCTCGCCGTAACCGATTACACCCATTCGACAGCGCCCAATCGGCGCTACCCGGACCTCATCACGCAGCGGTTGCTCCAAGCGGCGCTCGCGAGGCGCAGCGCCCCGTTGAACCGCGACCAGCTCGAGGCGCTCGCGAGCCACTGCACGCTCAAGGAGGACGCCGCCCAGAAGGTCGAACGCCTGACGCGCAAGGCCGCCGCCGCGTGCCTGCTGAGCGATCGGATCGGACAAGAGTTCGAGGGGATCGTCACCGGCGCGTCGCCCGAGGGGACCTGGGTGCGCACCCTCGATCCGCCGGTGGAAGGACGCGTGGAGCGGGGTTCGGCGGGGCTCGATGTGGGCGACCGCGTGCGCGTGAAGCTCATCCACACCGATCCCGAGCGCGGATTCATCGACTTCGCGCGAATCGGACGCGCCGAGCCGCGCTAGGGGCTCCCCGGCGCGTCCCGCGCCGGGAGGACGGCCCTCTCGGCCTCCAGCTCCCGTTCCGCGGCATCCCCGGGGCGCTCCGCGTGGGTTTTCCGCAGCGGAATCTCCCTCAGGAAGAGAGAAACGACAAACGCGACCGCCATGAGCGCGGAGGCGATGAGGAAGGTCTCCGTGATCGACACCGCGAACGCCGCGCGCGCCCTGCCGAGGAAGGAATGGAACGCGGCGTGCGCTTCGGGCGGGAGCACGGCCGGGAGATGGGCCAGCTGCGCCTCGATGCGCCCGCGCCCTGGCTGCGTGAGGATAAGCTGCAGCGTGTTCGCGTCCGGGCGCTCCAGGTGCGCGGCCGGGTATGCGCGGGCCGCCACCTGGATGAAGGGATCGTGGGCCAGGCTTCCCAGCTCGCGCGAGAGGCGCGCGTTGAGCACGCTCCCCAGCACCGCCGTGCCCACCGTGGCCCCGATGCTCCGGAAGAGCTGCGCGGAGGCCGTAGCGATCCCCAGCTTCGCGTGCTCGAATGCGTTCTGCACCGCGAGCGTGAACACGGGAAGCGTTGCGCCGATGCCGAGTCCCGTCGCGACCATGCGCGCAACGAGGGAGACCTGCGACGTCGCGGCGGTCATGCGGGACATCACAAAGAGCGACACCGTCGCGACCACGAGCCCCGCCACGGCGATCGTCTTGTATCGCCCCGTCCGGGAAGTGAGCTGACCCGAGAGGACGCTGGCCGCCACGAACGCCAGCGTGAGCGGGGTGAGGATGGTTCCCGAATTGGTCGCGGTGACTCCCAGCACGAGCTGCGCGAAGAGCGGAATGAAGAGGATGACGCCGAACATGCCGATCCCGACCAGAAACAGCGCGGCCATGGACACGGAGAATATGGGGTTCGAAAAAAGAGACAGCGGGAGGATAGGCTCCTCGGCGCGAGCCTCCACGAAACCGAATGCGACAAGGCTGACGAACGCCGCCGCGAAGAGCCCGAGGATCGTGGCCGAGCCCCACGGAGATTGCGTGCCGCCCCAGATCAGGGCGAGAAGCAGCGACACGAGACCGGCCGTCAGGAGCAGAGCGCCCGCATAGTCGATCGACCGTCCTTTTCGGTCGGGCGTGATGCGCGGGAGCAGCGAGGCCACGGCAAGAAACGCCACGATCCCCACCGGGATGTTGATGAAAAAATTCCATCGCCAGGACGCGTGGTCCGTGAGCCAGCCTCCGAGCGTCGGACCGATGACGGACGAGAGCCCGAATACTCCGCCGAGGAGCCCCTGCCACCGGCCGCGCTCGGCAGGGGGGTACAAATCTCCGACGACCGCGAACGCGTTCGCGAAAATGGCCCCCCCGCCCAGGCCCTGGATCGCCCGGAAAAAGACGAGCTGGAGCATGTTCTGCGACACGCCCGAGAGCACCGAGCCGATCAAAAACAAGACGATCGCCGAGAGGATGAAGGGCTTGCGCCCGTAGATATCGGAGAGCTTGCCGTAGACCGGGACCACGACCGTCGAGGCGAGAAGGTACGCGGCGAGGACCCAGCTCAGGTGTTCGAGACCATGGAACTCCTGGACGATCCGCGGGAGCGCCGTCGACACGATGGTTTGGTCGAGTGCCGCCAGGAACAGCGCCAGCATGACGCCGACCATGACGAGCAGCTTCCGCGATTTCGGGATGTTTGCGAGCACGGCAGCGATGAGGGTCGCTTACGCCGCGGGGGTGCGTCAAGCCACCTCGGCTCGCGCACGGCGCGTTCCGATAACAAGGCGAAATCCGGCGCGACGGCGGGCGCGGGATCCTGGTAGGTTCCGCCGACCATGGAGCCCGCTCCCGCCGGCAGAGCCCCAACCCGCCTGCGCCTGTGGATCGCGTTCGGCGCCGTCTATGTGATTTGGGGCTCGACCTACCTCGCCATACGCTTCGCGATCGAGACGCTCCCGCCCCTCTGGATGGCGGGTGTGCGGTACCTCGTAGCCGGCGCCGTGCTCGTGATCTGGCAGCGGGCGCGGGGCACGCCCTGGCCGACGGCGCTCGAATGGCGGGAGGCGACGGTCGTGGGGGGGCTCATGCTCCTCGGAGGAAACGGCGGCGTCTGCTGGGCCGAGCAGATCGTTCCTTCCGGGGTGGCGGCGCTTTTCATCTCGGCGGTTCCGATTTGGATTGTCTTGCTCGATTGGCTCTGGCAAGGAAGCGTGAGGCCGAGCCGGCGAATCGTGATCGGGCTCGCGCTCGGGATCGGTGGGGTCGCGCTCCTCGTTCACACCGGGGGCGCGCCCGGCGGCGCGGCCCCGCCCCTCGGCGCCGCCGTTCTCCTCCTTGCCGCGGGTTTGTGGGGGGCGGGCTCGCTCTACTCGCGGCGGGCGAAGCTCCCGACCTCCCCCTTCCTCGCGATCGGCATGGAAATGGTGGCCGGGGGTGCTCTCCTCCTTCTGGCGGGCGCCGTCCTGGGGGAGTGGTCGAAGATCAACCCCTCGGCTGCCTCGGCCCGATCGCTGTTCTCGCTCCTTTACTTGATCACCTTCGGCTCCTTGGTCGGGTTCTCCGCCTACATCTGGCTCCTGCGCGCGACCACTCCGGCACGCGCTTCGACCTACGCGTTCGTGAACCCCGTGGTGGCGATGTTTCTCGGATGGGCCCTCGCGGGGGAGGTTCTCACCCTTCGGACGCTGAGCGCCGCGGCGGTCGCGATTACCGGGGTCGCGTTGATCATCAGCGCGCAAACGGCGCGCTGATCACGAAGGACGGTGACGGAGCGGCCCTTTGCCCCCATGATGGGTCCCCTGTCCGGGCCGAGCCGCGACCGTAGCGCGACGGAGGATGCCCTTGCCGGATGCCGCGGGAATTGAAATCGAAGATCTGCGGAAGAGCTACGATGGCACCGTCGCGCTCGACGTGGATCGCCTCACGATCGAACCCAGGGCCACACTCGCGTTGATCGGCCCGAGCGGCTGCGGCAAGAGCACCCTTCTCCGCCTCATCGTGGGGCTCCTCGGGCCGGACCGGGGTCGGGTTACGGTCGCCGGCATCAGGATGGAGCCCTCGACCCGGCGCGGGCTCCAGCTTCGAATGGGGTATGTGATCCAGGAGGGCGGGCTCTTCCCGCACCTGACCGTGGAGGAGAACATCGCGCTCGTCGCCCGCGACACAGGATGGGAGCGGGGCAAGGTCGCGGCCCGGGTCGCAGAGCTCCTCGAGCTGACCCAGATCTCCCGCGGCCTTCTCGCGCGCTACCCGACGCAGCTGAGCGGCGGGCAAAGGCAGCGCGTCGCCCTCATGCGCGCGCTCATGCTCGATCCCGACGTGCTCCTCCTGGACGAGCCGCTCACGGCCCTCGACCCCATGATCCGATCGGATCTCCAGCGCGAGCTCAAGCGCGTCTTCGAGAGGCTGCGAAAGACGGTGCTCTTCGTGACCCACGACATGGCCGAAGCTGCCTACATCGCGGGTGAGCTGGCGATCATGCGGTCGGGCAGAGTTCTGCAGCGCGGAAGACTGCAAGATCTGATCCGAACCCCCGCCGATCCTTTTGTCACCGAGTTCATCCGGGCCCAGCGTCTCCTCGACGTGGCCGACCTCACGGCGAATTGATGCGCGCGCATCCGGTCCACGCGGCGGCCCTTGGCCTCCTTCTGCTCACGGCCCCGGCGACGGCGGGAGTGACGGTGGGCTCGAAGGCCTTTCCCGAATCCTGGATTCTGGGAGAAGCCCTCGCCGAGGAGACGCGGGCGCTCGGCGTCGCCGATGTCGAGCACCGCAGCAATCTGGGCGGCACGGAGATCGTCTACCAGGCGCTCCGCTCGGGGAGCGTGGATGTCTACCCGGAGTACACCGGCACCCTCCTCGAGGTCATCCTCCACGCCCCGCGCCCGGTCGCGCTGCCCGCGATGCGCGCGGCCATGGCCAAGGAGGGGCTAGGGGTGAGCGAGCCGATTGGATTCAACGACAGCTACGCCCTCGCGGTGACCCGGGCGGTGCGGGAGCGTTACGCCCTGCGCACGATTTCGGATCTCGCGCGCCACCCGGAGCTCAAGCTCGGGCTCACGCACGAGTTCATGGGACGCCCCGACGGCTACGCCGGGCTCGCGGCCCACTACGGGCTGCGGATGAAGCACGTCGTCGGGATCCAGCACGAGCTGGCGTACACCGCGCTCGCGAGCGGCCGGATCGACGTGACCGACATCTACACGACCGACGCCCAGATCGAGCGCCTGGGGCTCCATGTGCTCGAGGACGATCGCGGGTTCTTCCCTCGGTATGACGCCGTGTGGCTCTACCGTCTGGATCTCGCCGCGCGCGAGCCCCGCGCGCTCGAGGCGATCCTGGCCCTCACCGGCAAGATCGACGAAGCGCGGATGATCCGGGCCAACGCGCGCGTCGTGCTGGGGGGTCAAACCTTCCGGCAATCGGCGGACTCGCTTCTCGCCGAGGCGCTCGGCCGCGCTCCGGCGCGGAAACCCGCCGAAGCCGACGTGGCGGGCTCGATTCTTCGAAACACCGGGCAACACCTGAAGCTCGTGGCCCTTTCTCTGCTCGTCGCGGTCCTGATCGGGGTTCCACTCGGGGTGATCGCCACGCGCTCGCCCCTGATCGGAAGCACGATTCTCTCCCTGACCGGCCTCCTCCAGACCATCCCTTCCCTGGCGCTCCTCGCGCTGCTCATTCCGCTCTTCGGAATCGGCGTGGCGCCCGCGTTGATCGCGCTTTTCCTCTACAGCCTCCTCCCGATCGTTCGGAACACCTACGTCGGCCTGACCACGATCCCCGTCCCCCTGGCCGAAGCCGCGGCGGCGATCGGGCTCTCCCCTCGGGCGCAGCTTTTCCGGGTGCGTCTTCCGATGGCCTCCCCCGCGATCATGGCCGGAATCAAGACAAGCGCCGTGATCAACGTGGGAACCGCGACGCTGGCGGCCCTGATCGGCGCGGGAGGCTTGGGGGAGCCGATCCTGTCGGGCATTCAGCTCCGGCAGAACTCGCTCATCCTGCAAGGGGCGATTCCCGCGGCCGTCCTGGCACTCCTGGTTCAGAGGGCCTTCGACCTGATCGACCTTGTGGCGGTCCCGAGGGGCCTCCGCCTTCCCCCCATCAAGGGATAGACCGGGCGAGGCGGCTGCTTCATTATTAGGGGATCGACCCGTTCCCGGATCCCGGAGGCAGCCATGCCGAATACCCTGGCTCTGACCGAAAACCGCCCAACCCTTGCGGCACGGCTTGGAGAGGCGCGCGCAAGGACCGACGAGATTTTCTCGATCCTGAGACCCGAGGCGCTCTACGAGCGCTCAATCCCGGAGCGCCACCGCCTCGTGTTCTACCTCGGGCACGTCGAGGCGTTCGACTGGAACCTGATCGCGCGGCAAGCCTTCGGAATCGAGCCGTTCCACGAGGCGTTCGACCGTCTGTTCGCATTCGGCATCGACCCTGTCGGCGGTGGGCTGCCGAACGAGCCGGCCTCCGATTGGCCCGAGCCGGGCGCCATACGGGACTACAACGAGCGCGTCCGGGGGATCGTGGACGAGTGCCTCAACCGGCCGCGATCGCCACGCTCCGAGGGGGATCACGAGACGATCTTCAACATGGCGATCGAGCATCGCCTGATGCACGCCGAGACCCTCGCCTATCTTCTGCACCAGCTCCCGTACGACGCGAAGATCCCGCCGGCCGAGATTCCTGCTCCACGCTCTCCGGTGGAGATCGATCCGGGGCGGACCGCCGCCATTCCCGCGGGCCACGCGACGTTGGGCCGCGCCAGGGTCGGCGGGGGCTTCGGGTGGGATAACGAGTACGATCAGTTCGGGGTGCAGGTCCCCGGCTTTTCCATCGACGTTCACAAGGTCTCCAACGCCTCTTATCTCGACTTCGTCCGCGACGGCGGCTACCGAAGGCGGGACCTTTGGTCGGAGGCCGGGTGGAATTGGAAAGAGCGCGAGGGGATCAAGCATCCGCACTTTTGGCGGGAGCGCGAGGGGGACTGGCTCTACCGCGGCATGTTCGCCGCGGTTCCGCTCCCCCTGAATGCCCCGGTGTACGTGAGCCACGACGAAGCCTCGGCGTTCGCGCGCTGGGCGGGGCGTGCCCTGCCCACCGAGCCCCAGTTCCACCGCGCCGCCTACGGAGCACCCGACGGCGGGGAGCGCGAGTACCCCTGGGGAGCCGAGCCGCCCGAGCGAAAGCACGGCAACTTCGATCTCAGGCTCTGGGATCCCACCCCGCTCGGCGCCTTCCCCGACGGGGACAGCGCGTTTGGGGTATCCGAGCTTGTCGGAAACGGCTGGGAGTGGACGGCGAGCGTGTTCGGTCCATTCTCCGGGTTTCGGCCGCATCCGTTTTATGAGGGTTACTCCGCCAATTTCTTCGACGGGGAGCATTACGTCCAGAAGGGGGGCTCGCCCCGGACCGCGGCGTGCATGCTTCGCCGGTCGTTCCGAAACTGGTTCCAGCCGCACTACCCTTACGTCTACGCCGGCTTCCGCCTGGCGGGTCCGTGAGGGTGCGAGATGCGATCCGAGGCGGCATCGCCCGCGCGTTTGGCCTTCCTTGAGGAGCTGGCCGCCGACGTCCGCGCGGGAATGGGCGGGCCCGGGGCCAAGAGACTCCCGTCGCGCTATCTCTACGATGACTTGGGCTCGGCGCTCTTCGAAGCGATCGGCTTCCTGCCCGAGTACGGCCTCACGCGAGCCGATGAACGCATCCTCCGCGCGCACGCCGGAGAAATTGTCGCGCGTCTGCCCGGGCCGATCACGGTCGCGGAGCTCGGGAGCGGAAGCGGGCGAAAGACGCGATGGATCCTGGAAGCGCTTGCACCGCGCGGATCCACGACGTACTACCCGATCGACATCTCTCGCGCGGCCCTCGCCCGCTGCGCGCTCGAGCTCGGCCAGCTCCCTTCGGTCCGGGTGGAGCCGGTCGAGGAGGACTACCTGCGGGGTCTCTCCGAGGTGGCCGCGCGGCGCGTGGACAAGAATCGCCTGCTCCTGCTTTTCCTCGGCAGCACGATCGGCAACTTCGAGCCGGCTCAGGCCCGGGATTTCATCCGCGAGATCGGCTGGCGACTGAGACCGGGCGACGGTTTCCTTCTCGGGACCGACCTCCTGAAGCCCGTGCCTACCCTGCTGGCAGCCTACGATGACACGCTCGGCGTGACCGCGGCGTTCAATCTGAATCTATTGCTTCGCTTGAATCGCGAGCTGGACGCCGACTTCGACCCGGGCTCCTTCGCGCATGAAGCGCGCTGGTCAGCCGCGGAGAAACGAATCGAAATGCACCTCGTCGCGCGTCGCGCCCACGCGGTTCAGATTCGCGCGACGGACATGCGGGTTCTGTTCCGCGAGCGCGAGACCATCTGGACCGAAAGCTCGTACAAATTCGAGCGCGAGGATGCCGTGCGTCTCGCGAAGCAGGCGGGTTTCGAGTGCTCGTCCCAGTGGGTCGATCGCGAATGGCCCTTCGCCGAGAGCCTGCTCCTGCGTCGGTAAAGGCTATGAGGGTAGGAACTTAGGAACAAATACGAGCATTGGCGCGATTTTGCGTTCCGTTTGCGTCGGATGAACCTATACTCACTGCCCCTCGAAGAAGGACGCAATGCGGATGATCGCAACCGTCCGGGTGAGGCAGGAAGCCATGAATCCGGCAGCGAGTGGTACGGGGAACGAGCGGGTTCTCATGTTGGAGACCGCCAGCCGCCCGTACCACATCCTCGTTGAGAAGATGCAGCAGGGAGCCGTCGCGGCGGCTGCCGACGGAACCATCCGTTACTGCAACCGGCGCTTCGCGGAGATGCTCAAGCGTCCGGTGGACGAGGTGATCGGCGCGTCGGTCTACCGTTTCCTCGCCGCCCCTTCCCAGGTCGCCTACGCCGAAGTCGCGGGTTCAGGCAGTGGTCAGGGAGAGTTCGGGCTGGTCCGGTCGGACGGGACCGTCACCCCGGTTCACGTCGCCGTCAACGCGATTCAGGACTCGGAAGCCGCGACCTACCTGATCGTCACCGACTTGACGGAGCAGCTCGCGCGCCGTCGTGCGGAGCAGCTTGCCGAGCGGCTCGAACACGAGCTGGAGGAGCGCAAGCGGGCGGAGGACGCCTTGCGGCTGAGCGAGGCGCGAATCGCCGAGGCCAGCCGCCGCAAGGACGAGTTCCTCGCGGTGCTCTCCCACGAGCTTCGCGGACCTCTTGCCCCCATCCAGAACGCCCTCCACGTACTGCAGCGCGACCCCCACGGACCGCTCGCACAGCAGGCGCGTGAAATCGTCGAGCGGCAGACGACGCTCATGGCACGCCTCACGGATGACCTGCTCGACCTATCCAGAATCTCCAACGGAACGATCCCGCTCAGGGCGGTGCGGCTCGACCTGGCCGAGCTTGTCCGTCGCGCCGCGGAGGACTACCGAATCACGCTGGAGACGGCGGAATTGAAGCTCGAGACGCGGCTACCGGAGAAGGAACTTTGGGTGAACGGCGACGCCACGCGGCTCTCCCAGATCCTCACGAATGTCCTCCAAAACGCCTCCAAGTTCACCGAGGCGGGCGGCAAGGTCTTGATCACCCTTTCGGAGGACCCCGACGGCAGCGCGGCGATCATCGCGGTTCGCGACACCGGAGTCGGTATGGATGGGGAGCACCTGGCGCGGATCTTCGATGCGTTCCGATTGGGCACGCGCGGATCCGCGCGGAGCGGCGGAGGGCTCGGCATCGGCATGGCGCTCGCCAAAGGGCTGGTCGAGCTTCACGGCGGCCGGATCGCGGCCTCGAGCGACGGACCCGGACGGGGATGTGAGTTCTCGATCCGCCTGCCTCTGGAGCGCGAAACGGCCCCCGCTCCCAAAGCGATCCGCTCCGCCCCGGCGCCCACGAAGTCCTATCGGGTTCTCGTCATCGAAGATTGCGCCGACGCGGCGGAGAGCATGGAGATGCTGCTCGAGCTCATGGGGCACGACGTCGAGAAGGTCCACGACGGTCCGGCCGCCGTCGAGGTCGCCAAACGCTATCGGCCCGAGATCGTGATCTGCGACATCGGGCTGCCCGGCCCCATGGACGGTTACGCGGTAGCCGAGGTTCTGCGCCGGGACTTTCCACGGGGATCGGCGTTCATGATTGCTCTGACCGGCTACGGACAGCACAAAGACCAATTGCGCTCGCACGAGGCGGGCTTCGATTTCCACCTGACCAAACCCGCCGATCCAAGAGAGCTGGAAAAACTGCTGGCGTCGCTCTCCAGTCAGATTTAGCCGGCCCCGAAGACGTTCCCGGCGGTATGGAGCCCTAGAGGGCGCGCACGACCTCGGCTATCGCGTCCATCGCGGCGTGGAGCTGGGGATCGGAGAGGTACGGGGCGGGACCCAGGCGGAGCACGGTGCCGCGGAAATCCGCCGTAGCGCCCCGTTCGCGTATCGCCGCGGCGACCTCTCCGGCGCGGGGGCTCTCGAGCGCCAGGAACCCCGCAATCGATTCGAGCGGCACCGAACGGTCGCGCGTGATCGCGTGCGGGTCAAGGTCCAGCGAGTCGAATCGCGCCGCGAGCACGCCTACTTGATGGCGGCTGATGTCCCGCAAGAGCTCGGGCGCTAGCCGTTCCCGTTCGAAGAATTCGAAAACGCGCGCGGCGCGGTAGTGACTCGTCGGATCGTACGTCGCCCCCGCCCAGCGCGCCGGCCCGTCGCCGTAGAGTACGGAATCCCTCACCCGCTCCGACAAGTGCGCGAACTCGCTGAACCAGCCCGTGATCACGGGACGGAGATGGTCGCGCCCGGGGGGCACGCGCAGGAATCCGTTTCCCTCACCGAGCTGACAGTACTTGTACCCGGCCCCGGTGATAAACGCATCGCCCAAGCCGTCCCGCTCCAGGGAAAGCGGCACCGCGTTCACGTGGTGGTAGGCGTCCACGAGCAGCTCCGCGCCCACGCGACGGCAGTGCTCGAGCACGGAGCCGAGACCCGGCACGATGTGGGCGTTCCCGTAGAGCACCGAGGATGCGAGCACGGCGGCGGTGCGGCCGTTCGTAGCCCCGATGAGCCGCTCCGCGATCGCGTCGGCGGGCTTGGCGCTCACCTTCACGATCTCGAGCGAGCCGTCCTCCGCGAGGCGGTTCAGCTGGCGGCGAAGGGTGTGGAACTCGCCGTCGGTGGTGACGAGCCTGGGCCGCTCGCGCAACGGCAGGGCGGAGAGAAACTTGATGATGAGCTCGTGCGTGTTGTGCCCGAGCGCGATCGAGCCCTCGCGATCCCCAAGGATTTTCGAATACCCGCGCCGGACCCGATCGGCCTTCGCCTCGGCACGCACCCATTTCTCATCGACCAGCTCCGCCGCGTCGTTCCACGCCTCGACCTGACCCTCGAACCCGACATCGGGCCACGCTTGATGCGAATGCCCTGTCAGGAGCAGCCGGTCGGCGACCCGGAAGCGTGAGTAGTGCGCGGCGAGCGGGTTGGGGTGGTGCTCGAGGTCGGGTAGCGCGATCATGGACGGGGCAGCCTAGCACACTCTCCGCGGCGCTCGCCCGGCTAGAGGTCCGAGCGGATCGCCCAGAGGTCGGGAAAGATCGGCCTGTTGAGCGTGGTCATGAGGTAGCTCGCGCCCTCCGATCCCCCCGTTCCCTGCTTCGTCCCGATCGTGCGCTGCACCATCTTCACGTGCCGGTAGCGCCACTCCTGGATTCCCTCGTCCAAATCGACCAGCCGCTCGCAAAGGGAGGTCAGCACGGGATCGCGGCGGTAGATGTCGATGAGGATCGGCCTGAGCGCGGGCACGGCTTCGGCGGGGCGGGTCATGTCGCGGGCAAGAAGATCGGCCGGCACGGGATGGCCCTTTGCCGCGAGAAAACGGAGGAACGAGTCCCACAGCGTTGGCTCCCGAAGCCGCCGCTCCAGACCGCGGCGGGCCTCGCTATGGGCTGGATAACGCGTGAGCGCCTCGGGATTTTTCGCGCCGAGCACGAATTCGAGCTCCCGGAACTGAAAGGATTGAAATCCGCTCCCCGACTCGAGCCGCGCGCGGAAGGAGAGGAATTCGAGCGGCGTCATCGTCTCGAGGACGTCGATCTGGGCTACCACGACCTTGAGGATGGTCAGGATTCGCTTCAGGGTGTGGAGCGCGCGGGGCGTGTCCTCCCGGGCGAACAGCCTTTTCAGATAATCCACCTCGTGCAGGAGCTCCTTGAACCATAGCTCGTAGATTTGGTGGATGACGATGAACAGGGTCTCATCGTGCTCCGGCCCCTCGGAGAGCGGCCGCTGGAGCGCCAGAAGCTCGTCGAGCTTCAAGTAGCTGGAGTACGTAACGGGCATCTAGGTTCTCCGTTCGTTCACGTGAATCGCGGCTTGTAGTTGTTCAGTGACTCGTAGGGATCCGGCCATGGGAGCGTATACCCCAGCTCGTGCGCCGCGTGCCGCGTCCAGTACGGATCCCAGAGATGGGCGCGCGCGAGGAGGCAGAGATCGGCGCGCCCCGCCGCAAGGATCGTGTTCACGTCCGCGTAGGAGGAGATGTTGCCCACGGCCATCGTCGCGATCCCGACCTCATGACGGATCCGGTCTGCGAACGGTGTCTGGAAAAGGCGTCCGTAGACCGGCCGCTGATCGGGGACGGTCTGCCCCGCCGACACGTCGACGATGTCGCAGCCGTGCTCCTGGAGCATCCGCGCGACTTCGACCGAATCGGAGGGTTCCATGCCCCCAGGGTACCAATCCACCGCCGAAATGCGGACGGACATGGGCCTCTCCTTCGGCCAGGCCGCGCGCACCGCGTCGAAAACCTCGAGCGGGAACCGCATGCGGTTCGGGAGCGATCCCCCGTAATCATCCGCCCGCCGGTTCGTGATCGGGGAAATGAAGCTCGCGAGAAGGTAGCCGTGGGCGGCGTGGATCTCGAGCATGTCGAATCCCGCCTCGACCGCGAGCCCGGCCGCGCGCACGTAGTCCGCGATCACGGCGTCCATGTCGCCGCGCGTCATCTCCTTCGGGACCTGGCTGTGCGGAAAGTAGGGAATCGCCGAAGGAGCGAGGACCGGCCAATTCCCCGAGGGCAGGGGCTCGTTGTCCCCTTCCCACGACTTGCGCGTCGAGGCCTTTCGCCCGGCGTGGCCCAACTGAATCGCGATCCTGGCGCGGGTGTGCCGATGCACGAAATCCACGATCCGCTTCCAGGCCAGAGCGTGCTCCGGCTTGTACATCCCGGTGCAGCCCGGGGAGATTCTTCCCCCCGCGCTCACGTTGGTCATCTCGCAGAAGACGAGCCCCGCGCCCCCCATCGCCCGGGAGCCCAGGTGGACGAGGTGCCAATCGTCGGGCGTCCCGTCCGCGGCGGAGTACTGGCACATGGGCGAGACCGCAACGCGGTTCTCGAGGACGAGGTCCCGCAGCCGAAACGGCGTGAACATGGGGGGCGGAGGGGGATTCGTGCCCACCGGGACCCGCGCCTCACGGGCTGCGATCGCTGCGTACCAGCCGTCCACCTTGGCTACGAACGCCGGGTCGCGGGTCTTCAAGTTCTCATGCGTCACCCGCAGGCTGCGCGTGAGAAGGGTGAACGCGAACTGGAGCGGGTCGAGCTTCATGTACCGCTCGGTGTCTTCGAACCATTGGAGACTCGCCTGCGCCGCGCGCTGGAGGCTCTCGACGGCCGGCCGCCGCGCCTCCTCGTAGGCCTCGAGCGACGCCGGGATCTCGCGGCGCATCTCGAGCGCCCCGGCGAGCGCCACGGCGTCCTCCATGGCAAGCTTGGTTCCGGAGCCAACCGAGAAATGCGCCGTGTGCGCGGCATCCCCCAGGAGGACGACGTTCTCGTGATGCCAGCGCTCGTTTCGGATCGTGGGGAAGCTCCGCCAGACCGACCGGTTGGAGACGAGGCGATGGCCGTCCAGCTCCTTCGCGAAGAGTCGCTCGCAAAACGCGATGGTCTCTCCCTCGCTCGCCCTGTCCATCCCCGCCGCGCGCCAGGTCGTATCCCGCGCTTCCACGATGAACGTGGAGAATCCCGGTTCGTACTGATAGGCGTGCACGCGCCAGAGCCCATGGCGATCCGCTTTGAAATAGAACGTGAACGCGGGAAAGGGCTTCTTGGTGCCGAGCCATACGAACCGATTCGGCCGGGTGTCCGCGGCCGGGCGAAAGTGCTCCCGGTAGCGCTCCCGGACGATCGAATTCGCCCCGTCCGCGGCGAGCACGAGATCCGCGTCGCGCAGTGTCTCCGGGTCCCCGATCTCGCGCTGGAAGCAGAGCTTGACGCCGAGCTGGAGGCACCGATCGGCCAGGATCTTGAGCAAGGCCTTTCGCGAGAGACCGGAGAACGCGTGGCCGCCCGACGTGAGCCGCGCGTCCGCGTAGTGGATTTCGATGTCGTCCCAGCGGTGGCTCATGGACGCCATCGCGGAGGAGATCTCCGGATCCGCCTGCCCCAGCGCCTGCTCGGTCGCGTCCGAGAAGACGACGCCGAATCCGAACGTCTCGTCCAGCCGGTTGCGCTCGTACACTGCGATCTCACGTTTCGGATCGGCCTTTTTCAAGAGGAGCGCCGCGAAGAGCCCGGCCGGTCCCCCCCCGATGCAGGTGATTTTCACGCGCCCGAATCCTGCATCAGCTGTCCGGCGATCACGAGGTGCTGGATCTCCGTCGTTCCCTCGTAGATCCGGAGCGCCCGCACCGCGCGGTAGAGACGGTCCACGGGATGGGAGGCCATCACGCCGGCGCCGCCCAGCACCTGGACGGCGTCGTCGACGACCCGCTGCGCGGCTTCCGTCGCGAACGCCTTCGCCATCGCCGCTTCGAGCGTGACGCGCGCGGCGCCGTGGTCCGCGGCCCACGCGGCTCGGTAGACGAGCAGGCGCGCTGCGGTGAGATCGGTCGCCATCCGCGCCAATTTTTCTTGGACGAGCTGAAACTCCGCGAGCGTCTTCCCGAATTGCCTGCGGACGCGCGCGTGCTCGCACGCCTCGGCGAGCGCGCGGGCCGCCATGCCGCACGCCGCGGCGCCGACCGTCGCCCGCATGCGGTCGAGGGTTCTGAGGCCGAGCGCGTAACCCCGTCCTTCCTCTCCAAGCCGGTTTGCGGCCGGGACGCGGCAGCTCTCGAACGCGATCTCCCCCAGGGGGTGCGGCGCCGACAGAATCTGGGGCCGCACGAATCGAAGGCCCGCGGTGTCGGCCGGGACCACGAAGCAGGAGATCCCCTTTCCGCCCGCGGCGGGATCGGTCGAGGCGAAAACGGTATAGAAGTCGGCGATCCCCGCATTCGAGATGTAGGTCTTCGTGCCGTTCAGGAAATAGGAATCCCCTTCCCGCCGTGCCGTGGTTCCGATCGCGGTGACGTCGGAGCCGGCCTCGGGCTCCGTCATGGCAAAGGCCGCCATCGCCCGCCCCGCGATCGCCGCATCCACCCAGCGGTCGCGCAGGGACGCGTTCTCCGACAGGAGAATCGGAAGCGTGCCCAATCCCTGCAACGCGAACACGGCGTCGGCGAGCGGCGACGCGGCGGCCAGGGCTTCGCGGACGAGGCAGCACCCGCGCCAGTCCTGCTTGCGGATTGGGTCGAACCATCCCGCGGCGCCGACCTGCGCGAGGAGCCCCCGCGCCTCCGTCCGCGCGGCGGCGTCGTCTCCAGGCTCGGAACGGGGCACGACATCGCGCGCAAAGGCGCCGATCTCGGATGCGATCGAGGTGTGGCGCTCCTCGAGGAAAGCGCGGACCGGCCGTATGTCGGGGATCGTCATCAGCGGAACTTGGGCTCGCGCTTGGCTCGGAAGGCTTCGTAGGCCTCTCGGAAGTTCGGGTGCTCCATCAGCCCCGCCTGGACTTCCGCCTCATGCCGGAGCGCCTCGTCCAGGCTCAGGTCGAACTCCGCCTCGATCGCCCGCTTCGTCTTGGCGAGCGCGCTGGACGGGCCTCGCGCGAGGCGCTCGGCGAGCGCCGTTGCCTCGGCGAGCGCGCGCCCTTCGGGCACGAGGCGCTGGTAGAGCCCGATTTCGTAGGCCCGCCGTGCATCGATGAAATCCCCGGTCATCAGGAGGTCGGTCGCGTGGCCCAGCCCGACGAGCCGCGGGAGAAGCCAGGACGCCCCCATGTCCGCGCCGGAGAGTCCCACGCGCACGAACAGAAACGCGATCTTGGCGGACTCGGACGCGACACGGATGTCGCAGGCCGCGGCGATCACGGCGCCGGCGCCCGCGACGGTTCCGTTCAGGGCCGCGATGACAGGCCTTTGGCATTCGCGGATATTCAGGATGAGGTCGCAGGTCATCTTCGTGAACCGGCGCAGGCCCGCGGCGTCCTGCGAGAAGAGCGCCCCGATGATGTCCTCGACGTCTCCCCCGGAGCAGAAGGCGCGCCCCGCGCCCGTGAGCACGATCGCCCGCACGCCCGGCTCCGTGTCGAGCGCGTGGAAGGTGTCGCGCAGCTCGGCGTAGACGTCGAAGGTGAGGGCGTTCAGCCGCTCGGGCCGGTTGAGCGTGAGTGTCACGACGCCGGTATCGGCGTTCGAAGCGTAGAGAAACGACTTGGGCGCGATTGCCATGCTAGCGGGTTCCCGCGATCACGGCGGTAGCCTCGATCTCCACCAGGGCGCCTCGGTCCACGAGCCCGCCCACCTCGACGAGCGCCACGGCCGGGTAGTGCTTTCCCATCCGGGCGCGCCAGCCTTCCCCGAGGGCTTTCGTGCTCGCGCGATACGCTGCGAGATCGGTCACATAGATCGTGACCCGCGCAAGATCGCCCGCCTCGCCACCCGCGGCCCGAACGATGGTGAGCACCTTATCGAGCGCGCGCCCGAATTGGTCCGCGAACCCGGGCGGCGCGCCGGCCGAGCCCTCCTCCCAGCCCGCCTGCCCGGCGATGAAGAGCAGACGACCATCCCTCGGCGCGAGGAGCCCGTTGTTCCAGCCCTTCGGCGCGCCCAGCGCTTCGGGATTGATGACCTCGAATTTCACGGCGTATGGGCTCCCGCATGGAGGACGATCGACTGGCCGCTCAGATCGCTCGCACCGGCGCACAGATCGAGCACCGCCGCGGCCACTTCCTCCGGGCTCACGAGCCGGGTCTGTCCCGCGGACGCGAGCACCGCCGCGAGCGCCTCGTCGCGCGTGACGCCTGACCGCGACCCCACGTTCGAGAGCGTGCGCTCGGTCATGGGCGAGTCCACGTATCCCGGGCAGACGGCGTTGACCGTGAGGCCGGTTCCCGCGAACTCGAGCGCGACGGAACGCGTGAAGCCCAGGACGGCGTGCTTCGCCGCGCTGTAGTGCGCGACGTACTTGGCGCCCTTCAGCCCCACAAGCGAAGCGACGTTGACGACTCTCCCCCATCCACGCCCGGCCATTTCAGGCGCGAACTCCCGCGTGCAGAGAAACGTGCCTGTGGCGTTGACCGCCATCATGCGCTCCCAGTCGCCGAGCGTGATCTTGCGAAGAGGCGCCGAGGCGGAGTCTCCGGCGTTGTTCACGAGAATATCCACGGTGCCCAGAAGCCGCCGGGATTCGCGGCCGAGATCGGCCACGCTCCCCTCGACGGTCACGTCGCACGCGACCGCCCAGGCCTTGGCGCCCCCGGCGCGCAGCTCGAAGGCGACCGCGTCGATTTCGCGCGAGGTCCGCGCGGCCACCACGACGGCCGCCCCCGCTCCGGAGAGAGCGCGCGCGACCGCCGCCCCGATGCCCCGGCCGCCGCCGGTCACGACGGCGCCGCGTCCGGCCATCGCGCCCGAGGTCACGGGGATCGCCACCGGGAGAGCGGCTTAGTCACGCGCCCCGCTTCGTGGAAACGCCCCGATCACCGCGTCCGCGAGAATGCCCCCCAGGGCGTCGATGGTTTCTTTGCCCTCCTCGGCCGTCGCCTCGGCGGGCCAGCCGAAGTAGGCTCGCTTCCCATTGGCCTCTTCGAACGTTCGCGCGCCCCCGCGGATCGCCTTGGAGAGCGAGACCGGGTTGGGCGGCAGATCCCTCCGAATGCTCTCGCGCACCAGATCCGCGCGGACCGCGAGCACGATCGAGCTCTCGTAGCGGCCCGCATGGCACGCACCGCTCTTGAACTCCTCGGTCAAGCGGAGCGCCCACGGCTTCTTGGAAACATCGGGGCAGATCACCGGGATCAATCCCTCCTCCCGGGCGCGGCTCTCCGCCTTCGCGATCGCGTCCAGGTGCGCGGGGTCCAAGTGCGCGTTCGCGACCGCCAGCGCCGCGAAGCCGTGCCGCGTCAGCTCGCGGGCCAGGTCGACGATGAGCCCGGTCACCGTCGAGCCCTGGACCGAGAGCGTCCCGGCGAATCCCGCTCCAAACGTCGCGGCGGTGAAAGGGAGCGCCGGAAGGATCGCCGCGCGGAGCCCTTGCGCCTCCATCCGGACCGCCCCCGCCCGGGCCATCGCCTGGGCGATGATGATATCGCTCCCGAGCGGGAGATGGGGGCCGTGCGCCTCGATCGCTCCCACCGGCAGGATCAGGACGGTGCGCGCGCGGTCCAGATCGCGCACCTCCTCCCACGTCAAATCGGCCATGTCGCGGATCGCCATCGCACGGGGCTCCCAAGGGTCCCCAGTCAGGGGTTGCCACCCGCCCGGCGCGCATCCATCATGGGGGCGGCGTCGAGCGAAGTTACCATGACCCCAAGGCCGACGGAACGATTGAACATCGCCGATCATTTCCTCGATGCGCGCGTGCGCGAGGGCCGTGGCGCGCGTCCCGCGCTCCTCACGGATTCCGGAACCCATTCCTACTCCGACGTGCAGAGCCTTGCGAACCGCTTCCGCGCCGTGCTGGCCGAGGAGGGGGTCGAGCCCGAGCACCGCGTCCTGGTCGCCCTCCCCGACGGACCGGCGTTCGTCGGCGCTTTGTTCGGGACGCTCAAGCTCGGCGCGGTGGCGGTGATGGTGAACCCTGGGCTTCCGGCAGAGGAAATCGGCTATTTGCTCGAATACACCCGCGCGCGGGCGGTGGTGACGCACCGTTCCGTGGCGGTGACGTTTCAGACCGCCGCGCGGGATTCCCGCTTCGCGAAAACGGTGCTGGTCGTCGGTGAGGAGAGCTTCGACCGCCGTCTGGCCGCCTCCTCCCCCGTGCTGGGCACGTTTCCTTCCCACCGCGACGACCCCGCGATCTGGCTCTTCTCGGGCGGCACGACGGGTCGCCCGAAGGCGGTGATTCAGACCCACCGCTCCTTCACGAACACGACCGAGTGTTACGGGAAGCACGTGATCGGCTACACCGCGGACGACGTCACCCTCTCCGTTCCCAAGCTCTACTTCGGCTACGCGACCGGTTCGAACCTCTTCTTCCCGTTTGCGGCGGGCGGCGCGGCGGCGCTTTTCCCCGAGCCGGCGAGCGCCGAGGTCCTCTTCGAAAAGATCCGGCGCTTCCGACCCACGGTGCTGATCAACGTCCCCACGATGATCCATAAGATGGTCTCGCACCCGGACGCCCGGGCACAGGATCTATCTTCGATCCGCGTGTGCACCTCCGCGGGCGAGGCACTCCCGGCCGAGCTCTACCGAAAGTGGAGGGAGACGTTCAGCGTCGAGCTCCTGGACGGGCTCGGCACCGCGGAGATGTGGCATATCTTCATTTCGAACCGGCCGGGTGCCTCGAGACCGGGTTCGCTCGGCACCGTGGTGCCCGGGTTCGAGGTAAGAGTCTGCGATGACGAAGGGCGGGAGCTGCCGCGCGGCGAGACCGGCTGGCTCTGGGTACGCGGCGACTCCCGGGCGATCGGATACTGGCAGCATATGGAGAAGACGGCGCAGGGGTTTCGCGGTGAGTGGTACGTCTCGGGAGACCTCATCGCGATGGACCCCGATGGGTACGTGACCTACTGCGGCCGCGGTGACGAAATGCTCAAGGTCTCGGGAAAGTGGCTCGCGCCCCAAGAGGTGGAGGGATGCCTGCTCCAGCATCCGGCCGTCGCGGAAGCCGCGGTCGTCGGCGTGCAGGACGCGAGCGGTCTCGTCAAACCCCGCGCGTACGTTGTATCGAACGATCGGCGCGACGGTCTCGACGAGGAGCTGAAGGCGTTCGTTCGCGCGCGCCTCGAGCCCTACAAGCATCCTCGCGATGTGATCTTCGTGGACGCTTTGCCGCGGACGCACCTCGGCAAGGTGGATCGAGGCAGGCTACGGAAGGGGTGAGCTGGATGGTGACCCTGAAGCCTTACTTTCAGAGGTGGGAGCCGCTTCGTGTCTGGTACAACCTGATCCTCTTCGTCGTGCTCGTCGTTTCTCACGTTCCCTATATGGGCGTGGCCTTCCTGGAGCCCATGGTGTTCCTGATCTGGCTCGCCGGGGCCGTCCTCGCCAATATCTGCTTCCTGGCCGGGCCGCTCGCGGAGGCGTACCTCTCTTGGCTCGGGATCCGGTCGCGCTACATCCTGCCCGTCCTCTTCATCGGGGGCGTACTGATCTCGATCCCCTGCGTCGTCTTCTTCACCCCGCTTCTTCCGTTCGCGCGGATGGGCCTAGGTGGGCCGTAGTCGGAAGCCCGAGATCACGGGCACGGGCGCCGCAGGGTGGCCATCGCGCAAGATCACGCCCGTCCCGGCCTCGCGGTGGCTCCTCGCGTGCGCCGCGACCGCCGCCGCCGCGCTCCTCCTCTACCTCCCCACGCTGAAATTCGGGTTCCTCGGCTGGGACGACTTCGTGTACGTGGACCAGAATCCCTGGATCCGCTCCTGGTCCTACGAAAATCTCCGCCACATTTTCACCAAGCCCTATTTCGTGAGCTACATGCCCCTCCAGCACGTGTCCTACATGGCGGATTACGGCTTCTGGGGACTGAAGCCATTCGGGTACCACCTCCAGCAGATCATCCTCCACGCTCTGAACACGGCGCTCGCCTTCGTCGTAGGACGGCGCCTCTTCGGGCGGTTTTGGCTCGCCGCCATCGCCGGGATTCTCTTCGCGGCGCACCCATCCCACGTCGAGTCGGTCGCCTGGGTCTCCGCCCGAAAAGACGTCCTCTCCACGGCGTTTCTCCTTCCTTCGGTCTACTTCTATCTGCCCCGGGGAGAGCGGTCGCTTCGGAGGGGGCCGTACACCGCGTCGCTCGTATTCTTCACGCTCGCTGTTCTCTCGAAGGTGAACGTGGTCGTGATGCCCCTCTTTCTCATCCTCGTCGATATGGCTTCACCCACGCTCGCGCGCCGCGACGGCAAGCGCTGGCTCCAGGCTCTCGGCAGCAAGACTCCCTACGGCGTGATCGGCCTCGGGGTTGCGATCGTCAACTGGGTCGTGGAGGTGAAGACGAAGGCAGCCTACGCCCGAGACCCCGTCCGATACCTGGTGCTGAAGGGGCACGCGGCGTGGAACTATTTCGGGATCCTCACCGGCATTCCGCGGCAGAACCCGATCTACGACACACCGCACATCGCGCTCGACGTTCTCTCGATGGCGGCCCATCTGGCCGGGCTTCTCCTCCTGCCGTTCCTCGTGTGGCTCGGCTATCGGCGCCGCGACCGCGTCCTCGCTCTCGGGGCGGGTTGGACCCTGGTGATGCTCCTGCCGGCGATCCTCTTTCCTGTCCCGACCTACATCGCGGACCGCTATCTCTACGTGCCGAGCCTGGGCTTCTGTTGGCTCTTGGCCGGCGCCATCCTGGCCGTGAGCGCGAACCTCAGAGCGCCGGCGGCCCGCGCCGCGACCGCCGCGATTCTCACCGCGATCCCGGCCGCGTTCTTCGCGTATCGCACGACCCAGTACAGCCGGGTCTGGGCGAGCTCCGAGACGCTCTGGTCCTACACGCTTCAGGCGAGCGAGGATTTCCGCGCCTACAACAGTCTCGCGCGGGTCCGGATGGACCAAGGCCGCTGGGACGAGGCGGAGCGGCTTTACAAGCTCGGCTCCCGGCAGCCCAACGTCACGTCCTACGACGGACTGACCGTCGTCTACTACAAGACCGGCCGATTCGCGGAGGCGCTCCAAGCGAACGACAAAGCGTTCCAGATGCACGCGCTCAAAGGGGATGATCCGGTGGAGCTCGCGGATCTGACGTACAAGCGAGGGTCGATCTACCTCGCGCAGTCTCAAACAGCGAAGGCGATCGAGCTGCTCGAGACCGCGCTCCGCGCCAATCCACGACACCCGGACGCGCGGAGGATGCTCGATCTCGCCAAGCGGGCGAAAACGCAGAAGCCCTAGAGGCTAGCCCCGGACAGCCTCTCGCGCGCGTTTCATGACCCGCCACGGATTCGGATACCAGAAGCGGCTCGAGCTCACGACCTCGCGGCCGTCGACGAGGACCGTCAGCTCCCCCAGGCCTCCCCGCTCGACCGCGACTTCCACGCCGGGTTGTTTTCGAAGGTCCGCGGCCACACGGGCCGCGATGGCCGTCTTGACCAGTCAGACGGGGCAGTGCCGGATGAGGACCCGCTTCACGGGCCCGCTCCCCTCTTGGCGGGACCCTCCGCGGGGCGCAGCGCGCCGCCCCCGACCTCCTCGACGGCGGCGGTGAACCGCATCCATTCGATCCCGGCCCTTCCGCCGGGCGCGTGCGCCGCGAGATTCATCTCCTCGACGGTGAGCACGCCGCGGCCCTCACGGGCGACGCGCTCGACCTCCTCCTCGGTCACGCCGTGATCGGCGGAGGGGCCCTGAATCGTCTTTCCGACCTCGCGCGAGAATATGAATTCACGCCTCTGCCGTGGAGCGTTCACGTCCCCCCGGTTGGGGCCCGGAGGTGTGAGCCGGGCGAGGTTTTCGCCGGGCCTCATCGTATCGCGAATCGCGATCTCCCACCCGAGCGGCAGCGGATTGAGCTCGAGACGGAGCCCGTCCCAGAGATCGTGGACGAAACGCTCGCCGCGCGTCACACGCGCCCCGAACAAGGCGGTCCGGCCCCGGACGAACGCGTGATCGGGGCAGTTCTCGCACGAGTAGCCGGCCAGGTGAAGCGTGTCGGGTCCCTCGAAATCCGCGAGCATCCTGCGTTCGTATGACTCGTACCAGCCTTCGAATTGGAGCGCCTGGATGACATTCCCTCCCGGCTCGGACTGCTCGGAGAAGAGATAGCCGCCGCGGCAGAGCACCGTGTCGCGCGTGGCCCGGCGCTCGTGGAACTCGTACGTCATATCCGGCCGGAGGACGAGGGTCCGCGCGGCCCCCTTGGTTTCGGGATCCGAGTCCGCCACCAGCCCCTCGCTCTTGATCCAGAGCCACGTACCGAAATAGCGGCCAAGATCAGGTACAAGGGAACGGTCCGCTCCCAGGTCGCCGGGCCGCGACGGGGCGGCCTTATGTCCCTGCGCCTCGGGCGCGGCGCAGGAACGCCCAGGCACCGTCAGGAGCAGGGCCATCCCCCCCGCCCGGAGGAGGCGCGTCACATCGAGAAATCGCATGCGATGGGGTTCGTGTAGACAGTGGCGGTGAACCGGCCGCGCACGCGGATCCGGCCGCCCCCGGCAAACTCGCTCCCCAAGAACGCGTCGATGGTCGCGTCGATGCGCGTGGGAGGACCGCACGAGAGCGAATGGATCGTGACGGTGCCGGACGAGCCCTGCTCGACGCTGCTCGCCTCGTTCCCCGTACCCACATCGTAGACGAAGACCATGACAGGGCCCTGCCCCGCGGCGGGAGTCGGGAGCGAGAAGACGGAGTCTTGGGTCATCTCGTCGGGAATCACGAACATCTTCCATGTCGAGCGCGCCTTCGTGTTGTCGTAGTAGAGAATCTTCACGGTCTCTCGATTGATGTACCCCGGCTCCCAGAGGGAGCAGCAGACCGCGTGGGTCCTCCCCATGAGAATGGTCGTGGAGTCCTCGCGGGTGAAGGTGAAGCCGTCGGAGATGGAGTTGCTCCCGGGCGGCCGGATCGGCGTCGTCGGCTTGTTGGAGCCGCACCCAAGGCACGCGAGACTCGCCGCCAGAACGGCGAGCGCGAGCCTTCTCACGCCCGTTGCCTCGAGCATCCGGTCCCTCCGAAGTCCGCCGCTTGCGCCTTCCGACGGGTTGTATTTTACTTCCTGCCCTACGCGCCTGTCCCTGATCCCTTTCACAGGGACCAAGCTCGTCCCATCGCCTGCTCCAGAGGGGGCAGCAGCTCAGAAGGAGGAGTCCCATCATGAAAGCGCGCGGTATGGCCTTGGCGGTCCTGACCTTGGGCTTTGCTGCGGCGGCCTTCGCGGCCGAGCCGAAGCACGAGACGCCTGCCGGTCCCCCGAACCCCGGTTTTGAGCGGCTCAAGGCGCTCATCGGCTCGTGGGAGGGCACGGGGGAGGATGGAAAACCGGTCGCGATTTCCTACAGCCTGATTTCCGGCGGGTCCGCGTTGGAGGAAAAGCTCGGCCCGGCCGACGAGCCGAGCATGGTCACGATGTATCATCCGGACGGCGCCACCGTCCTCATGACTCACTATTGCGCCGCCCAGAACCAGCCGCGGCTGCGAGCCAAAGCCGCCTCGCCGGACGCCAGGACCCTCGAATTCACCTTCGTCGACTGCTCCAATCTATCCTCCAAGGACGCGGGCCACATGCACCATCTCGTGCTGAGCTTCGAGGACCCGGATCATTTTTCGCAGGAGTGGACCTGGAAGGAAAACGCCAAGGAGCGGAAGACTCTGTTCCATTTCTCGAGAAGGAAGGCATAGGGGCAGACAGGCGTCCGCGGCCCGGCCGCGGACGCTCAGCCGCCGGCGATGAGCGAGCGGTCGATCGCCTTCACGTCGGGACAGCCGCAAAGCGCCATCGCGAGCATCAGCTCCTGGCGGAGCAGCTCGAGCACGCGCGCGACCCCTTGCTCCCCGGCCGCCGCGAGGCCCCAGAGGCAGGGGCGGCCGACCAAGACGGCACGCGCGCCGAGCGCCAAGGCCTTCAGCACGTCCGTCCCGCGGCGGACCCCTCCGTCCATGAAAACCTCGAGCCGTCCCGCGGCGGCGTCGACCACGCGTGGCAGGGCCTTGAGCGAGGCTTCCGTCCCGTCGAGCTGTCTTCCCCCGTGGTTCGACACGATGATGGCGTCGATACCCTGTTCGGCCGCCCGCGCGGCGTCTTCGGCCGCGATGATTCCCTTCAGGATGATCGGAAGCTTGGTTTCGCTCCGGAGCCATTCGACGGAGCTCCACGTGAGCGAGGCGTCGAGCTGCCGGGCGGCATAGGCGGCGAAGCTCCCCCCCATCGTCGCCGCATCGAGACCGACCGCCTCGAAATTACTGATACAGAGCCCCGCGGGAAGAGCGAACTTGTTCCTGATGTCGCGCTCGCGACATCCCAGAAGCGGCGTATCGACCGTGAGGCAGAGCGCGCGGTATCCGGCCGCTCCCGCCCGGTGGATCAGGCTTCGCGCCAGGGAGCGGTCCTTGTAGACGTACAGCTGATACCAGAGCGGCCCCGTCGCGGCGCCCGCAATCTCCTCGAGCGAATAGGTGGATATCGTGCTCGCCACCATGAGCGTCCGCGCGGCACCCGCCGCGCGCGCCGTCGCCAGCTCTCCGTCCGGATGGGCGAGGCGATGGAACGCGGTGGGAGCGATGAGGACCGGCATCGAGACCGGCGTGCCGAGCACCGACGTGGCCGTGTCGATGCGGCTCACGTCCACGAGGACGCGCGGCCTCAGGAAGACATCGGCGAACGCGCCGCGATTGGCCGCGAGGGTGCGCTCGTCCTCGGCGCCGCCGGCGTAGTAATCGTAGAAGGCCCGCTCCATGCGATCGCGGGCGAGCGCCTCGAAATCGAGCACGTTCGCGCAGCCGTCGATCGGCGAGGCCCGGGACGAGCGCCTCCCTTCCCGCGCGGCCAAGACGACCCCTCGTCGCGCGGCCTTCTTCGGCGCGCGTGCCCTCTTCCTCGGACTCACGGACTCACGCGTTCGGCTACTCCGCAGCGACTTCTTCGATGACGCCGCCGGCCACGACCCGGTCCCCGTCGTACAAGACGAGCGACTGGCCTGGGGTCATCGCGCGCTGCGCGGCGGCGAAGGTTACCGTGGCGGACCCGGGCCCCGCGGGCGTCAGAACCGCCGGGGAGGGCGTGTGAAGGTATCGAATCTTCCCCAGGAGGTCGACCGGGCCCTGCGGGGTAAACCCGGCGGTGTAATTCACCCGCGAAAGCCTCGCGCGACGCTTGAGCAGCGCCTCCTCGCGGTCGACGGTCACCGCGCCGGTGGAGGCGTCGATCGCGCTCACGTAGACCCGCTCCCCCGCGGAGACGTGGAGGCCGCGGCGTTGCCCGATCGTGAAGGAGTGCACCCCCTCATGGGTCCCGAGCGCGCGCCCCGAGCGGTCGCGGAGCACCCCGCGCTTCGCGGCGCTCAGGCGCTCCGGGAAGCGTTGCTTGAGAAACTCGAGGTACGTCTTCCCCTCGACGAAACAGATGTCCTGGCTCTCACGCTTATCCGCGACGGGAAGGCTAAGCGCCCGCGCCTTCTCGCGCACAAGGTCCTTGGTCAGATGCCCGAGCGGAAAGAGCGAACGGCGAAGCGTGGCCTGGGTGAGCCCCCACAGGACGTAGGACTGATCCTTCGCCGGATCGGTCGCCCGGAGGAGCGTCGCCCTGCCGTCGCCGTCGAAGCCGCGGCGGGCATAATGCCCGGTCGCGACATAGTCGCATCCGAAGCTCTCCGCCCGGCGCATCAGCTCGCCGAACTTGAGCCAGTTGTTGCACTGGACGCAAGGATTCGGCGTGCGGCCGGAAAGATACTCCCCCACGAAATCTTCGATCACGTGCTCGCGGAAATCCCTTTCGAGGTTCAGCACATAGTGGGCGAATCCCATGCGCCGCGCCACCGCCCGGGCATCGTCGATCGCCTCGAGCGTGCAGCATCCGCGGCTCGGGCTCGGGCCCTCCGCATAGCACCAGAGCTTCATCGTGACGCCGATCACCGTGTGCCCCCGCTCGGCGAGCACGGCCGCGGCGACCGAGGAATCGACGCCGCCGCTCATGGCGACCAGGATGGTCGATGGGTTCCCAGGGATGAAATTCGTCACGGCTTTTTCTACGAGGCTGCGGTGGGAGACGCGGCACGAAGCTTGGAAACGACTGCGGGGAGAACCTCCAGCACCCGATCGACCTCCTGCTCGGTGGTACATCGGCCCAGGCTGAACCGCACCGCGGACTGGGCGATCTCGCGCGGCACGCCCATCGCGAGGAGGACGTGGGACGGATGCGAGGAACCCGCCTTGCACGCGGCGCCGCTCGACACCGCGATTCCCTTCATGTCGAGCGATAGAATCAAATGCTCCCCCTCGGCTCCCACGAATGAAAGATGCGATGTGTTCGGCACGCGCGGCGCTCCGTCCCCGTGGCGGATCACGTTGGGCACCCGCTCCATGATCTGGGCCTCGAGCCGGTCCCTCAGCCGGGCGACCCTCGGAGCCGTGTCCCGAAGCTCCTGGAGCGCCAGCTCGCACGCCTTGCCGAGCCCGACGATCGCGGGCACGTTTTCCGTGCCGGGGCGCCTCCCCTTCTCGTGCTCGCCGCCGAATTGGAGCGGCACCGGCTTGAAGCCCCGCTTGACGTAAAGCGCGCCCACGCCCTTCGGCGCATAGAACTTGTGCCCGGCAATGGTCGCCAGGGTCGCTTGCCACGTCTGAACGTCGATCGGCATCTTCCCCGCGACCTGGACGGCGTCCACATGGTATGCGACGCCCCGCCCCGCGCAGATCGCTCCGATTTCCGCGACCGGCTGCACGACGCCGGTCTCGTTGTTTGCGGCCATGACCGAAACGAGCGCCGTGTCGGTCCGGATCGCCGCCGCGATCGACTCGGGCGCGACGACTCCGCGCGCGTCGGGCGGGACGCGGGTGACCGTGAATCCCTCGCGCTCCAGCGCGTCGGCCGCGTGCCGGACCGCGTCGTGCTCGACCGCGCTCACGATCACGTGGCGCCCCTTCAGGGGAAGGGCCCGCGCGCCGCCCATCACCCCGATGTTGTCGGATTCGGTTCCGCCGCTCGTGAAGACGATCTCCGCGGGCGTTGCGTTCAGGAGCGCCGCGACCTGGGCCCGGGCGTCCTCGATCGCCCCCTTCGACTCCTGGCCGAAGGCGTGGACGCTCGACGCGTTCCCGAAATGCTCGCCGAAATACGGAAGCATCGCCTCGAGGACCTCGGGGCGAACAGGGGTGCTGGCGTTATGGTCGAGGTAGATGCGGGACATGGGTCGGAACCCTCCAGGGATCACGCTCAGGCTAACAAAGCAAAGGGGCCGAGCGCAACGGCGCTCGGCCCCGGAGCAGCGTTACGCCCGTACTACTTGCCGCCTTGCGGTTCGTTCCCGCCCTCGCTCTGGGGGGGAGTCTGCGTTTCCGGATTGGCCTTGTCGCCGGCCTCACCCGTCGCCGGCTTGGCGGTCTCGTCCGAGGGCGTCGTCGCGGCCGGGTTGGTATCCCCCGCCTTCATGTCCATGCCCACGCCCGCGCCCACGCCCGCCTTTACGCCGGCCCGCCGGGTCGCCGCCGGCTTCGATGCTTCGGTCTTCTTCGCGGCCGCCACGCTCGCGTTGTACGCGGCCCTCGGCGTGATTTTCACCGATTTGATCGTGGTCCACTCGAGTGGCTTGCTGTTCTCGTTCGGCATTCCCGGATTCGGCCCGGTCGAGGAGTTGGCGATCTTGTCCAGCACGTCCATGCCGGCGATCAGATGCCCGAACGCCGTGTACTTCCCGTCCAGACCGGAATTGGCGCCGTGCATGATGAAGAACTGCGAGCCGGCCGAATTCGGCGTGCCCGTGTTCGCCATCGAGAGCACACCCTTCACGTGCTTGTGCGCGTTGAATTCGTCGTTGATCGTGTATCCGGGACCGCCGGTCCCGAGGTTCGGCGCGTTCGGATTCTTGGAATTGGGATCCCCGCCCTGGATCATGAAGCCCTTGATGATGCGGTGGAACCCCGTCCCGTCGTAATAGCCTTGGCGCGCGAGCTTCTTGAAGTTCGCCACCGTCTGCGGGGCATCCTTTTCCCAGAACTCGACGACCATCCTCCCTTTCGACGTATCGAGCACCGCCACCTCGTCGGAGGCCGCCTTCGCCGCCGGTCTGGCCGCCTTGGCCGCCGGGGCCTTGGTCACGGGATCCGCGGCCCACGCAGCGCCGGCCACCAGCACTCCAAAAGCCGCGGTCAGACATACGCTCTTCATGCTCCTTGAAACCATCGGGACCTCCTCCTGGTAATGGGTTGCCGCCATGGGCGGCGTTCTACTTCGATTGAAGCAGTCGCACGATGCGACGCTGCCGCTCCAGCTCCCGCTTGGCGGCATCGGCATACGCCGGATCGTCGAGGGCCGCCTCGAACACCGGGATCGCGTCCGCGTGCCGGCCCAGCTTGTCGAGCGCCTGGGCCCAACAGAAGTGCAGGCAGCCGCTCGTGCTATCCGCCTGGAGCCCTTCGTGGGCGATCTTGATCGCGCTCTCGTAGCGGTTCGCATCATAGTAGGCGTACGCCATGTTGCAATAGACCCCCTTGTAGTTTTCCCTATCCAGCTGGACCACCTCACGGAACTGCTCGACCGCGCGATCCGGCTTGTTCGACTTCGCGTACGCCTGCGCGAGATAGTAGCGATCCACCGTTCCGAGCGAGTCCCGAATCGCCTCGTAGTGACTGATCGCAAGCGGATAGCGCTCGAGCTTGAAATTCACCCACGCCAGCTGCTTCTTGGCCTCCAAATCGAGCGGCGCCAGTTGTAAGAGTTTCGTATAGGCGGCCGCCGCTTCGGCATAGAGCCCTGCACGGATGGCGCAGTTCGCGAGCCCGCGGATCACCCCTGGGTCCCGCGGGTTCAGCTCGGCCGCCTTGTAGTAGGCGGACATGGCCGCAGGGCTCTTGCCCTGCCGGGAATAGACTTCCCCGATCTCCTGCTCGACCCGCGACAGCTTGCCGGGATCGTCGCGGGCGATCCGGATGGATCGAGAGCAGATTTCCTCGGCCTCCGAGTACTCCCCGATCTCTGTCAGCGCCCGGGCGAGCGAGAGCCGCACGTCGAGATCTCCCGGCGAGAGCGCCACCGCCTGCCGGTACGTGGCCGCGGCCCGCTCCAAGTCGCCGGTAGCAGCATACGCATCGCCGAGCGCCTCGAAGGCCGAGACGATCTGGCTGGAGACACGTGTGGCGCGCTCGAGAAGCGGCAGAGCCTCCGAGTAGCGCCCGCGCTGGACGTTGACCCGGCCGAGACCCGAGACAGCTTCCAGGGAACCCGGATCCGCCTCCAGGGCTAATCGAAACGCGTGCTCCGCCTCGTCGTACTGGCCGCGCCTCAGAAACTCGTTCCCCGCCTCGTTTTGGCGCCGCGCCTCCTGATGGCGCGAGTTCGCTCTCTGGGGCGCGGCCTGGACGGGACCCGAATCCGCGGTGGCCCGAGGACGCTCGTGCGCGGCGCAGCCCACGAAGGCAAGAAGGAACACAGGGGCGGCGAGAACTCGGGTGATGCGTGCGGAGCGCGTCAGCATGAGTCCGTGCCTCCTAGGGACATGGCGGAAGCGGGAGCGGGGCTCTGGCTAATGCCCGTCCGAGGCTGCGCCCCCGGGCGCGGAACCGGTACTCTGCGCTTTGAGGTAGTCCTCGAGAACTTGAATGCTGCTCTTTGCGTTCTCGGCGACCTCCGAGGTGGAATCGATTTCCACGACCCGCTTCCAATAGACGAGCGCCTGCTTGTAGATCTGCGCGTCGGCGAAGGCGACCCCGAGATTGTAATTGGCTTCCTGGCTCCGGGGGTTGTATTTCAGCGCTTTTCGGTAAAGCGCGGTCGCCTCAGGAATCTTCTGGACCGAATACAGCGCGTTCCCCAAGTTCGTGAGCGCACGGACGTTCGTCGAGTCGATCTCGAGCGCCTTCTTGAAAGCGGCGATCGCGTCGTCCGGCTTCCCCAGCTCCCCCTGGATCAGCGCGTAGCTGATCCAGGCGTCGGCGAGCGGGGGCTTGAGCTCGGTGGCCCTTCGGAACTCGCCGAGCGCATCGTCTCGGCGACCCTTCGTAAGATAATAGTTCCCAAGGTTGAAATGAGCCGACGGGTCTCCCGGATTGAGCCTGAGCGCCTTTTGGAACTCACGCTCCGCTTCGACCGGGCGTTTCAAGTCCATGTACGCCGCCCCGAGGCTCGCGTGGGCCGTTGAGCTCTTGGGATCGAGCGCGACCATCTTCTTGAACGCCTCCACCGCTTCCTCGTAACGGCCGGTGCGGCGGTAGGCACCCCCGAGCGCCAAGTAGGCATTTGGATCTTTCGGCGATTTCTTCGTGAGCTGAAGGGCTTCTTCGACGGACACCGCCCCGGGTGGCGCGGCTCCGGCGGGCCCGGCGGGCCCGGCTTTCGCGCCTGGATTCGCGCTTTGTTTGGGGCCCGCCTGCGCCCACGCGGTCGCTGTCAGCAGGAACGCGGCGATGAGGCCGCACCAGGCAACTCTCGCCCTTGACACGTGGAATTTGTGGTTCATGGGTTTTGTAGGTACGAGGGCATCAACGTCGCAACGCTATCGGCTCTATACCCCAAAGTCAACTCGGTTCTCCCTCCGATTTCCCGAAAAGCCAATACGGACGCGCATCCGAGGGATGCGCCGGTCGGATCGGGCCAGCCGGACGTCACCCCGGCTGCGGAGGTGCCGACCCGCGCGCGCACGCGGCCGCGCGACCGAGGAGAAGGTTGCGCTCGCGCGTGTTTCGGGTGATCGATGCGGCGCGCTCGAACTCCACGCGCGCCTCCTTGAAGCGGCCGAGCTTGGCGAGAAGGTCGCCGCGCACGCTCGGCAAGAGGTGATAGCCTTGGAGCGAGGGCTCCGAGGTCAACGCATCGACGATCTCGAGGCCGGCAGCCGGACCGAACGCCATCGCGAGCGCGACCGCGCGATTCAGCTCCACGACGGGCGACGGCGTGAGCTGGGCGAGCGTATCGTAGAGCCCGGCGATGCGCGTCCAGTCCGTCTCGGCCGGGGTACGCGCCCGCGCGTGGCAGGCGGCGATCGAGGCCTGGAGCGCGTACGGGCCGAGGGCGCCGCCGAATTCCTCGGCGCGCTCGAGGGCCGCGAGACCACGACGGATGAGAAGCTGATCCCAGCGCCCGCGGTCTTGGTCGAGCAACAAGATGGGCTCTCCCGTCGGGCCGACTCGCGCGCCCGCGCGCGACGCCTGGATTTCCATCAGCGCGACAAGACCGTGGACCTCCGACTCATGGGGCACGAGCTCGGCCAGGATACGGCCGAGGCGGAGGGCATCCTCGCAGAGCGCGGGTCGCATCCAGTCGTCGCCGGCCGTCGCCGCGTAGCCCTCGTTGAAGACGAGGTAGATGACCTGGAGCACCGAGGACAGGCGGGCGGCGAACTCGGTCCCGCGGGGGACCTCGAAGGGGACGCGCGCCTCGGCGAGGGTCCGTTTGGCCCGGACGATGCGCTGGGCGACCGTCGGCTCCGAAACGAGGAACGCCCGCGCGATCTCCTCGGTCGTCAGGCCCCCGAGCAAGCGGAGCGTGAGCGCGACACGCGCTTCGGTGGAGAGCGCGGGATGGCAGGCGATGAACACGAGGCGCAGAAGATCGTCGCCGACAGGATCGTCGATGGCGGCGTCCAGATCCGGCTCGGCGGTCGCCTGCAGGGCCTCGAGCTCGTGACCGAGCTCCGCATGCTTCCGCTCGAGTCGCTTGTTTCGTCGGAAGGAATCGATCGCGCGGTGTTTGGCGGTGGCCATGAGCCAGGCGCCCGGGTTGTCCGGGACGCCCGACTTCGGCCAAGTCTCGAGGGCGGCGACGAGAGCATCCTGCGCGAGGTCCTCGGCAAGGCCGACGTCGCGCACGATTCGCGCGAGGCCGGCGATGAGCCTTGGCGACTCGATCCTCCAGACCGCATCGATCGCGCGATGTGTATCGGTAGCCGTCACGGCCAACGATCACACCATCTTCAGCCTGCCGATGCAAGAGGAGGCGCCGCGACCGCGCGCGGCGCCATCAGAGTCGAGCTATTTTTTCGTCCCGACACCCATCTCGCGAAAGCGTTCCACCGCCTCGCTCGAGCCGAAGTCGTCCAGCTCGAACAATTGGCGCACTTCGATCTCGCCCTCCTTGCCATCCACGGCGGGATTGGGAAAGCGCCTGGCCCATTCCATCGCCTCTTCCCTCGACTTCACCTGAATCAGCGTGTAGCCGGCGATCAGCTCCCTCGCCTCGGTGAATGGCCCGTCGGTAAGGGTGCGCTTCTCTCCGGAGTACTTGATGCGCCAGCCCTTCGAGCTCGCCTGGAGTCCGGAGGCGTCAAGCAGAACGCCAGCCTTCTGCAGCTCCTCGTGGTACTTCGCCATGGCCGCAAGGAGCTCTTCTCTCGGCATGACGCCGGCTTCCGAGTCCTTGGTGGCCTTCACAATGATCATGAATCGCATCGCCGTTCTCCTCTTGGTATCGAGCGCCCTGCGCGGCTCCGCGACTACCGCTTCGCCGTCCCTTGCGCGCGCAAGCGCTCCTCTTGCTCCCTGAGCTCAGGCGTGAGCGCGGGCCCGAAGTCGTCCGCCTCGAACACCTGGCGGATCTCGACCTCGGTCTGGTCGAACGGGGCGCGCTTGAGCCACTCGATCGCCTCTTCCTTCGACTTCACCTGCCACAGCCAGAAGCCGGCGATCAGCTCCTTCGCCTCGGTGAAGGGCCCGTCGGTGACGATGCGCTTCGCCCCGGAGAACCTGACGCGCGCGCCCTTCGAGCTCGGGTGGAGCCCCTCGCCCGCGAGCAGCACGCCTGCTTTCGCCAGCTCTTCGTTGAACTTCCCCATCTCGGTGAGCAGCTTCGTGTCGGGAAGAACGCCCGCCTCCGAATT
>VBOW01000029.1:0-46673 GCA_005893275.1 Candidatus Eisenbacteria bacterium
TTTCGCTTCCGCGACACGCAGACGACCACGGCCGAGGGGCGGCTCCGCGCCATCGACGCGAACGGCAACCCGCCTTTTCTCGGGACCGCGGGCGCGCCCGTTTTCACCGCCCCGAACGTGCCCGCAGCGGTCGTGCTGACCGCTACGCAGGACACGCTCGTCGCCGACGGTGCCGATTCGGTTTTCGTCGCCGGCGCGGCGCGTGATGCGTTCGGGAACGCCGTCGCGCAGGGAGAGCGGTTCACGTTCGATGGGGGCGCCCTGCTCACGGAGATCACCGATCAAGATCCGGGTGCGGCGGGCGCCCAGCTCCTGGCCGACTCCACGGGAGCCGTGGGGGGCTACGTCCGGGCCGGAACCACGTCCGGCTCCGGCGCGGCGACGGCTCAATCGGAGCGGGGGAGCGCGGCGGGCTCGGTTCCGATTCATCTTCTTGCCGGTGCGCCTTCGGGGGCGGTCGCCCTCTCCGCCCCCACCGACTCGCTCGCCGCGGACAGCCTGGCGACGCTGATCGTCAGCGCCGCGAGCCTCCGAGACGCGAACGGCAACAAGGTGGAGAACGGCGAGAAATACACGGTCGCCACGACCCTCGGCGCGATTCAGAACCCCGACGCCGACCCGGCCGCGCCCGGCCGCCAGATCCTCGCCGCGGGTGGCGGGATCTCGCTCGCCCTGTTCGGAGGGGATTCGCTCGGGACGGCGCAGGTGACCGCGACCGCCCTGCGCAACGGCCTCTCGAACGGGTCCATGAATGTCCGACTCGTCCCAGGGGCCGTGAGCGCGTCGCGTTCGGCGGTCTCCGCGGATTCCCCCGTGCCGGTCGGTCCGTCGGGGAGCGTGGTGGCGGTCACCCTTCGCGACCGCCAGGACCATCCGCTCGGCGGCGTGCCGGCGGATTCGATCGGGGTCTCGGTGGTGGGCGCCTCCGCGAGCGTGACCCCGCTCGCCTCCGCCACGAATCCAGCGGGGCGCATCGATTTCCGCGCGACGGCTTCCGTTCCGGACACGGGCTCGGTGAACGTCTCGGCGCGAGGAGTCCCGCTGGCGGCGCAGCCCTCGATCGTCTTCCAGCCCGGGCCGCTCGACCATTACACGGTCGCGGGGCCCGCGGGACCCCTGACCGCGGGGGCCGGGGTCACGTTGACGGTTACCGCGCATGACTCCTTCGGGAATTCTCTGCCCGGTCAGAGCGGGAATGTGCTCCGGCCCACGGTGACCTCCGGCGGCGCTACCGTGCCCGACTCGGTCGTCCTCGCGGGGGGCGCCGCCTCGATTCCCGTGACCCCGACCCTCGCGAGCCCGCTCACGATCGTGGTGAGCGACGGCCCGCGCTCTACGACCTACGGCCCGGTCGCGGTGAATCCTTCGTCGGCGGCGACGCTCACGATCTCCCCCGACTCGCTCTCGCTCACCCCGACCCAAGCCGGAACCGTGACCGTCACCGCGCGCGACGGCCAAGGGAACCCGGTCCCCGGTCTGGCGCTCACGGTTTTCCTCGGGGGGCCAAGCCCCAAGGGCTCCCTCGAATCGCTCGGCCCGACTTCCGGGGGCCCGGGCTCGCAGGGCGGCCTCACGGACGGCTCCGGTCGGCTCGCGGCTCGATACAGGGCGCCGAGCACGGCGCCGGAGGCGGATTCGATCTTCGCGAGCGGCGGCTCGCTCGCTGCGGTCGGGATCCGCGCGGCGACGGCCCCTGGCGCGACCGTCGCGCTGCGCGTGTCGCCCCGGTCGCTGAGCTGGACCGCCGGCGTGCCGGAGAGCGTCCGCGTGGAGGCCACGGATTCGTTCGGGAACGTCACGGTGGCGGACGGTGCGGCGGTCACGATGCGCGGGGCGGGCTCGGTCGCGTGGAGCCCTGCCGGAGGCCCGCTCGTAGCCGGCCGGTTCGTCACCACGGGGCGCGACACCGTGGCGGAGCCGATCGCGATCGGAGCCGACCGCGCGGGAGGCGGGAGCGGAACCGGCGGGACCGCGACGGTCTCTCCCGGGGCGCCGTCCGGCGCGATCGCGTTCGCGGCGACGCGCGACAGCCTGACCGCCGACGGCAGGAGCGCGGCCACCGTCGTGCTCGGGCCGGTGCGGGACGCGTTCGGGAACCTCGTGGGCGCGGGGACGCTCGTGGGCGTGAGCGCGCAGGCGGGGACCCTGCTCGCCTCGGACCAGAGCGCGCTCTTTCCCGGTCTCGATTTGGCGACGGCGGCGGACGGCAAGGCCTCCCTGGTCCTGATCGCTCCGACCACGCCGGGCCCCGACACGCTCGCCGCGGCGACCCGCGCGGGATCTTCCACCGGGAGCCATGCGTTCACCTATGTGCCGCCCCCTTCGCTCGCGTACGTCGGGGGCACGGCGGCGCCGGGGGCCGTGCTCCCGGGGAGCAGCGCCTCCTTTACGCTTCAGGCGCGGAACACAGGGGCGGGCGCGATCCAGCTCGGCACGGGATCCGTGTTCTCGTTCGGCTCGGGCGCGACCACGTTCACGGCGGCGCTCGGCTCGGCGACGACCCTCGGGGCGGGCGCCGCGGCCACGCTGACGTTCGCGCCGGCGACTGTCCCGGATACCCTGACCCCCGGCGCCTACGCGCCCAGCTTCCGGGCGCTCGGCGTGGACGGCACCGGGGCCGCGTTCGACTTCTACCCGAGCCTCGCGGGGTCGCAGGTGAGCGTGCTCGGGATCGGCGTTGCCGCGGTCAGCGCTTCACCCGACCCCGCCCCGCTCGGATACCAGAATCTCTCGCTGGTCTTCGACGTGGCGAATCTCTCCGGCACGCCGGGCGATCTCTCCGGCGGGAGCTTGAGCTTCTCGACCGGCGCCTTCATCAGCGGCGCTCCGACCCCGGCGCTCGGCACGACGATCCCGGCGGGCGGGAGCACGCGGTTCACGTTCCCGGTCGCGGTGCCCTCCGGCGGGATTCCATCGGGGACGACGGTCAGCGCAACGCTCCAGGCGACCGCCTCCTTCGCGGGGACGCCGGTCGTCGCATCCAACTCGATTCCGCTCACCTTCCGGGTGACCTCCGCCGCGCGCGTCGCCGCGGCCGCGGGCAGCGGGACGCCGCCGCGGCTCCTCCGGGGCAGGACGTCCAACCCGACGGTGCGCGTCGCAAACACCGGCGCCTCCGCGGTCACGCTCCATCGAAGCGCCACGCGGCTCGTGCTCGATTCCGGCGCCACGACGCTCGCGACGGGGCTCTCCGCCAACACCGCGGTCCTTGCGTCGGACCAGGCGACGCTCGCGTTCGACTCGCTCGCGGTTCCCGCGGCCGGTGTGCCCAAGGCGCGCTACCGGGCGCGCCTTTTCCTCGACGGCACGGAATCCGGACAGGCTTTTGCCGACACGATCTCCTTCGCGCCCGACAGCGTCGATGTCTTGGACCCCGCGCTCCTCACGGTGCTCGCCGGCTCTCTCGCTCCCGACACCGTGAGCGCGGGGCAGTCGCGGCCCGTATCGCTCACGCTTCGCAACAACGGAGACGTCCCCTTCGCGCTGGACGCCTCGACCGCGCTCAAGCTCGCCGCTCCGGTCTCGGTCACGCGCTCCCTGGGCGCCTCCCCGACGCTCAACGCGGGTCAATCGCTCGTCCTTGCCTTCCCTGGCGCCCCTCTCGGATCGGCCGCCTCCCCCGGCGACGCCTCGGCGACGCTCGATGTGTTCGGCTTCGAGGAGGGGGTGGCCCGCGCGCGGAGCCTCTCCTCCGACACGCTCCACGCGATGCCGCCCGCCGTGCTCCAATTCGTCGCGCGCTCGACCACGCCGAGCGAAGTACGCCCGGGCCAGACGGTCGATTTCACCCTCGGCCTGCGAAACACCGGTGGGTCTCCCTTCGCGATCGATCCCGCTCAGACGCGTCTGAGCGCGAGCGACGGGAGCGAGATCATGACCGGCCTCGCCTCCGGCGCGGCCTTCGTGCTCGCGCCCAGCGCGCAGGCCACGCTCACATTCCCCGGGGTCCTCGTGCCCGCGGCGATGGCGAGCCAGCCCTACCGGCTGGATCTGGCGATCGCCGGGACGGAGTGGGGGCTCGCCGCGAACGCCGCCGCGACCTCCCCCGACAGCGAGCTGGTCGTGCTCGGGCAGCTTTCCGCGATCCAGGTCCGCGGCATCGACACCGCCGTGCCGGTCCAGGTCGCGTCGGGAGGCCCTTCCATCCGCGCATGGGGACTCGAGCTCACGCCGCTCGTCCAGGCGGGGGTCTCGACGAGGGATTCCCTGGCGTCGGTCGCCATCACGGTCCTCGCCGATGGCTCCCCGGGCGTCCCGCCCGCCTCCTCGGTTTCCTCGATTTCGCTCCGCGACCGCGCGGGCGCGCTCCTCGCGCAAGGCACGCCGTCTCCCGGCGCGCCGAATCCATTGACGCTGAGCCTGAGCCAGCCGCTCATCATGGCGGGCGGGGCCGAATCGCTCTTCGTCGAGATCGCGTTTCGTGCCGGCGCGCCCGTGGGCCGCATGGCGATCCAGCTCGCGCGGGGGAACGACGTCCTCGCCCTCGATGCGCTCACCGGGGCCCGCGCGCCCATCTCGGGGGGCGGCGGGCTTCCGTTCGCGGCGCTCACATCGCGCGAGATCACCTTCTTCGACCGGCCGCACGGCTATCCGAATCCGTTCCACGCGGGGAGCGAAGCGGTCCTCCTCTCCTACGTTCTCGGCCAGGACGCTCCGGTCAAGGTTTCGATCTACACGCTCCTCGGCGATCTGGTCCGCGAGCTTTCGCTTCCCTCGGGGAGCGCGGGCGGGGTGAGCGGCTTGAACGAGGTGCGCTGGGATGGACGGAACGGCAAGGGGGAGATCGTGCGGCCCGGCGTCTACGTCGCCCGGATCGATGGACCGGGCGTGAGCGAGCAGATCAAGGTGGGGGTGCTGCGATGAGAATGCGGGGATGCTTCCGTCAGGGGCGCATCCTGCGCCGCCATTTCCTTCGCCGGACCAACGTGCGGCGCCTGATCCGCGCCCTCTGCGCCGCCTCGCTTCTCCTCGCCGCGTTCTTTGGAACGCGCGCGCGCGCCTCGGGGCAGACCGCGGGGACCTCCAACCTTCTTTCGACCCCGGCGGGCTGGCCGAGCACGGGCGCCGCGAGCGGCTTCACCGGGGTCGCGCTCGATCCGCTCGCGATCTATATGAATCCGGCCGGCTTGGCCGCGCAGGATGAGCGCTCCCTGCTGGTCCACCACGGGTTGCTCCAATTCTCCACGACCTGGGACCTCGCCGCGGTCTCGTATCCGGTGCCCGGCCTGGGAGCTGTCGGCCTCGGTTTCGCCCGGATCGGAACCGGCGGGATCGAAGCCTACGACTCGGGAAATCGCGCGCTCGGCTCGATCGTATACCGCGAGACGGCCGCGGCCGCGAGCGTGGCGCGCCGCCTGCGTGGGCCGATCTGGGGCGGGCTCACGTTCAAGATCCTGGGGCAGTCGCTCGGCGATGTCTCGGCGTCGGCCCCCGCGCTCGATCTGGGGGTCCTCTACCGCCCGGCCGCGCTGCGCGGCGGGCAGATCGGGGTGTCGGCGCAGAACGTCCTCGCCGGGTCGCTGGATCTGGGCGGCACGACGCCGCCGCTCGACCGTTCCTTCCGCCTCGGGCTCGGAAGCCCCGAGTGGCGCCTGAACGCATCGAGCGCGGGAAAGCTCGTGCTGGATGTCGCGACCCGCGGGAAGGAGGGGATGAAGCCGCGCGTCGGTCTCGAGCTCACCCGCGCGGGGCTCGGAGCCGTTCGCGCCGGCATTTCGAACGGGAATCCCGTCTTCGGCGTGGGGCTTCGCTTCCGGCGCTACGGCTTCGACTACGCCTACCAAAGCGGGAGCATCGAGGCGACGCAGCAGTTCGCGCTCCGCCTCGCCTGGGGCGAGCCGGTCAGCCAGTACGAATCGCGCCGCCTGGTCGTGCTTCGGCGGGCGGCCGAGGATTCGATCCGCGCGCAGCACGCGGGCGAGATCGCGCGCGACCGCAGGAGGGCGGAAGCCTCGGAAACCTCGGGTGACTGGGAGACCGCCCTCGTCCTCTGGGAAGTCCTGCAGCGCGCCGATCCCGGCCAGCCGAGCTACGCCGGGCGCGCCGAACGGGCGCGGACGGAGATCGGGCGCGGCGCGCAGGCGGCGATCGTTACCGAAAGCGGGCGGCGGCTCGCATCGACGCTGGCCGAGATGGCCCGGCAGGCGCTCGCGCGGGGGGATGCCGAGGAGGCCGCGGGGCTCCTGCGCGGGATCCCGGCGGCGGGCGGATCGGGCGCCGTGTCCCAGGATTCTCTCGCCGCGCTCACACGCGACGTCGCCGCGGCGCGCGATCGCACCGCGGACAAGGCGCTCTCCCGCGCGGACTCACTCCAGAGCCAAGGGCGTCTCCTCGATGCCGCCGGCCAAGTGGCGCTCGCGCTCCGGCTGCGCCCGGACGATCGGCGGGCGCGCGCGATGTGGGTGGACCTGCAGGGCTCGCTCGGCAAGAGCGCCGCGGAAGCGCAGAGCCTGACCAAGAAGCTCGCCGCGCTCGGGGCGCTGAACGAGGTCGCCCGGGCGTTTGCGGAAGGGCGCTATCCCGACGCCAAAGCCCTGGTCGAGCGGTCGCTCGCGCTCGATCCCACGAGCAGCGAAGCCCGTGATTGGCGCGACCGCATCCAGCGCCGGCTCTCGACGCCGAAACCCGAGGTCAACGCGCGGATCAAGCAACTTTACATCAAGGGCATGGAGGCGTTCACGGCGGGGGACTACCGCGAGGCGCTCCGGAACTGGGAGCAGATCCTCGTGCTCGATCCTCTGAACGAGAGCGCGCGGCGGAACGTGCTCGAAGCGAGAGAGCGGATGAAGTCTGAGGTGCACCGATGACCGCTCCCGGCGACAAGGCGCGCCGATGAGCCCCAGGGTGAGCCGATGAGCCCCAAGGCGGGACCGACCCGACGCCTCCAGCTCCGAGTCCCTGCCGAGGACCGCCACCTAGCCGAGATCCGCGACTTCATCCAGGATGCCGGCGAGAAGATCCAGATCCCCGGAAAGGTCCTCGCCAACACGAAACTCGCCGTAGACGAAGCCTGCACCAACATCGTGAAGCACGGCTACAAGGGGCAGACCGGCTTCATCGAAGTCGTGGTCACCGGGAATCAGCGCGAGTTCTCGATCGCCATCCAGGATACGGGCGAGAGCTTCGATCTCCGCAACGTCAAGAGCCCCGATCTCAAGATGTACGTCGAGACGAGGAAGCGCGGCGGGCTCGGCGTCTTCCTGATGAACCAGCTCATGGACGAGGTCCGCTACCGCGGCGGCCCCAACGGGAACGTCCTGACGATGTCGAAGCGCCTCCGGCACCGCCGGCGGCGCCCGGGGAAAGAGCCGAAGCGCCGCTCGCTGCGCTTCGCGTACACGCTCCAGGCATTCGGCGCGATGACGTTCCTCGTCGCGGCGGCGTTCGGCTGGATCCACGCGCGGCAGATCCAGGACGTTCGTGGAGAAGCGATGTCCCACGCGCGGAGCGTGGCGCGCGGGCTCGTCTCCCCGGCGCTCGATCTTCTTTCGCGGCCCGAGCCCATGTCGATCGAGCAGACGCTCCTGAACCAGTCGATCCGCGCCGCGCTCCGAGCGAATCATGAGTACGTTTCCGCGCGCGTCCTCGACACGACCGGGCGCGTGTGGGGCTCGAATCGATTCGAGGAGCTGTTCACCACGGAGCGCGGCGGCCCCCGGCCCGGGCCGGGCGAGGGGGGAGGCGGTGCGCCCCCCCTCTACACTGTGAGCGGCGGGGTGCGCACGATCGTCGAGCCGGTGCGGGCGAGCGATTCGGGCAAGGGCTCGAGAATCCTCGGTTGGGTCCAGATCGGGATCAGCGAGCGCGCGATCGACTCGCGAATCGGAAGCGCGCGGGCCGAGCTGGCCGGGATCGCGCTCCTCACGCTGCTCCTGGGCTGCGTGCTCTCGGTGATCCTGATCGGCATCTTCGTCCGGCCGATCCAGGTGCTCTCGGAAAGCGTGCGCGCGATCGGTGAGGGGACGATGATGGCCGAGGTCGGGGGCTCGGGGAACGAGGAAATCGATGACATCGCCCGGGCGTTCAACGAGGTCACCGCCAAGTTCCGCGCGGCGCAGGGCAGCCTGGTCGAGCAGGAACGGCTCCAGAGAGAGATGCAGGTGGCGCAGGAGATCCAGCAGAGTCTCCTTCCGCGGCGCGTCCCCGAGCTCGAGGGCTACGAGATCGGCGCCCTGTACCGGGCGGCGAAAGAGGTCGGAGGGGACTATTACGACTTCGTCCAGGTGGACGAGCGCACCGTGGGGGTCGTGGTGGCCGACGTGTCGGGCAAGGGCGTGCCGGGATCGCTCGTCATGACGATGATCCGGACGGCGCTCCGCATGGAGGCGCGTGGGAACCGCTCCGCTTCGGACGTCATGGCTCGGATGAACGCCTTCGTCACCGAAGATATGAAGAAGGGAATGTTCGTGACGATGTTCTATGTCGTGCTCGATTCGGTGAACCGCGTCGTGACCTACGCCAGCGCGGGGCACAATCCGATGATTCTCTACCGCGGCGAGTCGGACGCGACCTACTTCCTGAAACCGAAGGGGATTCCGGTGGGGATCGACGCGCCGGACGCGGATCTGTTCCGGCGCACGATCAGCGTCGAACGGCTCACGCTCAAGCAGGAAGACATGATCGTGATCTACACCGATGGAATCACCGAGGCCATGAACCCCGAGCGGGAGCAGTTCGGCGAGGCGAGGCTGCTCGGCGCTATCAAGCGGCATGCGCACCTGAGCGCGCAGGAGTTCTCGGAGGCGCTGGACAAGGAGATCCACGAGTTCACGGCGGGCGCGCTTCAGAACGACGACATCACGCTGGTCGCGATCAAAGAGAAAGTTCAGCCGGAAGAGCGCCTCGAGTCGAAGCGGCGCGAGCTCTTCCGGCTCGTCGAGGAGGAGGGGGTGGCCGTCGCGGAAGCGTGTGACCGGCTCCAGGTCGCGCAGTCGACCTATTACCGGTATCGCCGGCGGGTGGCCGAGGTGGGAGGGCTGGAGGGCCTGAAGAGCATCCGACCCCGCGCCGAGCTCGCCAGGGCAAGCCTCGAGGAAGAGGCGGCCATCTTGTCCCTGGTGAAAGAGCAGCCCCTGATGGGGGCCCGGCGGGTCTCGGATCTGCTGCGGGCGACGGGCCGCTCGGGAGCCCGTTTGACCCCGGCGGTTGTCTACGCAACCCTAAGGCGTCAAGGGCTTAACACGAAGGAAAAAAGGCTCGAGTTCGCCCGAAACGGAACCGATAGACGTATGGCAAGGCTGGCCCGGGCGCTCTCCGGGGATGCCCAGGCCGGCCGCGCTCCGGAAGGACAAGGAGGGGGAGTATGAAGGGAATCGACGTCTACGTCGAAGAGGCGCCCCAGAACCGGGGTGTATCGATTCTGCGCGTCTCCGGCTACGTGGACACCACGACGAGCCCCGACCTCGAGCGGCGTCTCCAAGCGTTGCTCCGCGAGAAGCGCTTCCACGTGGTGGTGGATCTCGCGAAGGTGGAGTACATCTCGAGCGCCGGGTGGGGAATCTTCATCAGCGAAATTCGTGAAATCCGCGAGCACGGAGGGGACCTGAAACTCGCCGGGATGGCCCCCGATGTCCGGGAGGTCTTCGACCTTCTCGAGTTCGAGAATATCTTGCAATCCTACAGCGACACCGATCTCGCGGTCGCCTCCTTCGGGCCGATCGTGCCGGCGAATCTCTCCATGTCGCCGAACGCCGCGGGGACGGCCGCGCCCCGCCAGCCGGGCGAAGCACATGCCCCGCAGCGCAGCGAGACGGTGCTTTCCGATGACGACCTCGTGCGCGAGATCGTGCGCCAGCACCCCGATTATGGCCTCATGAGGATCCAGAAGGAGCTGAGGAGACCGGAGCGGGGCGGACGCGAGCTGAACCCCGTCCAGCTCTACGTGCTCCTGCGCAAGCTCGAGCTGGACACGCGCGAGCGGCGCGAAGCGCTTGCCAAGAGAGACGCCCCGGCGACCAGCTCGAGCCCGACGAGGCGCTGACACCGGAGACACATTCGGCCCCCGTTTCCTTCGAGACGCGGGGGTCTTTCTTTTTCCGGCTTGACCGGAGACCCTCCACCCCCTATCTTCAGCTCACGGCCACCTCCTACGAAGCCGCTCTCCCCGTGACTCGACCCCGCCCTCACAACGTAAGACCCGTACCCGTCGGGATCCTGATTTTCTCGAGACCGGACCGTTGAATTTCTCGCTCTCGTCATCTCCCAACGTCATCGCGCTCGCGCTCCTCGCGGGAGCCCTGGCGCTCGGGCTCTCGCTCTATCTCACGCGGTACCCGGCCCTCTCACCGCGCCGCCGCGCGATTCTCGTCGCCGTCCGCACCATCACGCTCCTGGCGCTGCTCTTCGCCTCGCTCGCGCCGGTCGTGCGCTACTCGAGCGCGTCGCGCGAGCGGAACCGGATGCTGATCCTGGTCGACCACTCGGGAAGCATGGAGGTTCGGGATGGCGACGCGGCGGGACGAACCCGCCGCCAAGCGGCGGACAGCGCGGCGGCCGCGATCGCCGGAGAGCTCTCGGGCCGGTACGACGTGCGGCTGGCACCCTTCGACGCCTCGTTGGGGCCGATCGCAAGGCCGTCGTCGTGGAACGCCGCGTCCCAAACGCGCGGCGCGGGGGAGACCGCGCTCGGCGACGCGATTCGCGAGGCGCTCGACCGCGTCGACCCGGACTCGCTCGCGGCGGTTCTCGTCCTGAGCGACGGCGCGGTGAACCGCGGAGAGGATCCCGAGCGCGCGCTGGGATCGATCGTCCCCGCCTTCGCGCTCGTCACCGGCTCCGCGGGCGATCCCCCCACGACCGGCATCGGCGGGATCGACGCGCCGAGCGAGGTCGTCCTCGGTCGGCCCGCGATGCTCACGGTGACCATTCGGAACGGAGCGCGCCCCGCGACGCGCGGAGTGGCGCGGCTGAGCGAGGGGGCGCGCGAGCTGGGCCGGGCCTCCTTCGCGCTGGAGCGAACAGGCTCCGTGAGCCGGGTCACGATTCCCTTCACGCTCGGAGAACGCGGAAAGCATTTCCTCGCGGTGAAGCTCGACAGCTTGCCCGGCGATCGAATCACCCAGAACAAACGCCGCCTGGTCGCGGTCACCGCCCGCCCCGCAAGACGCTTGGTGCCGCTTGTGGCGACATCCTGGGACTGGGATCTCCGCTCCCTCGCGCGCGGGGTGGAGGGGGACACGTCCTGGGCGATCCAACGGCTCATGCCGTCGGGAGCGGCGGGCGTCGTGGCTCCGGGAGGCGCGCCGCAGAGTCTCGCCCAGGCGCTGCTCGACGCCGACGTCGCGGTCGTTCGGTACGACTCGCGCACGCTCAATCCGGAGCGGAGCGCCGAGGTTCTCAATTTTCTCCATCGCGGTGGCGGCGTGCTCTTCTGGACGGATCCCGTGAATCCGCCTCCCGCCGCGGGGCCCTTGACGAGCGCCCTCGGGCTCGAGTGGCGCGACCTCGGCAGAGCGACCGGGCCCAGCGCGGGCGTGGACCTGTCTCCTGCCGGCAGAGCGCACGAGGTCTCGCTCTTGGGCGGGGACGCCGCCACCGCGATCACCACCTGGCGCTCGCTCCCGCCGATTCAGGTTCCGGTCCTCTTGAGCCTGAAGGGGAACGCGCTCGTCCCGCTCCTCGAGGCGCGGTACGGGACGGAGACGACGCCGCTTCTCCTCGCCGGACGGGTCGGAGCGGGTCGCGTCGCGGTATTGAACGCGACAGGGGTCTATCGATGGGGCCTGACCGCTTCCGGCTTGGCGGGCGGGGCGGGCATCGAGCCCTCGTTCTTCGGTGGGATCAACGCTTGGCTCTCGCAGAGCGCCGACGACCGGCCGGTGCGGCTCTCCGCTCCCGACCTCACGCCCGCGGAGCGCGCGGTTCCCGTGAGGCTCGCGCTCTCGAACGCCGCCTTTGCGACCGGGGCGCGGGCGACCGTACGGGCGCGGCGAAGCGCCGGCGCCCTCGCGGGCGAGGTCCTGCTCGGCGCTTCCTCGCAGGGGGATTTCGCCGGCTCGATCGCGCTTCCGGAGGGGATCTATTCGCTCCTCGGGCGGGTGGAGCGTGGGGGGCGGCTCCTGGGCACGGACAGCGTGCGGGTCGCGGTCGGGGAGCAAGGAGTCGAGTTCGAATCGCTCGGCGCCGAGCCTTCCGTGCTCGAGCGGCTTGCCTCGCGCTCGGGCGGGGTCTCGGCACCCCTCGCCAGCCCGGAACCGGTCCTCGCCAGGTTGCGCTCGCCCGACATCGCCAAGGCCCGCATCATCGAGCTGGACCTGTTCCACAACGTGGCGCTATTCCTCCTGCTCGTCCTCGGCGCCTCCGCCGAGTGGATCTTGCGAAAGAGGTTTCACCTGCTCTAGGGCGGCACCTCCACACCGCCGGTCTCAGACACCTCCCCGAGAACGGAGCACGCGCTCCCGAGCGCCGCCGATCGTTTCCGACGCCTCCCCCGCCTCCTCATCCAGGGGGAATCCCATGCATCGCAGTCTCGGGCGGAGGCCCGCGGCACATCTTGCTTTGCTCGTTTTGCTCGCCCTGCCCGCGGCGCACGCGAACGCCGAGCTCCTCCTGAACGAGGTGCTCTACGACCCCGAGGGGGCCGATGAGGGATCGGAGTTCGTGGAGCTGTGGAATCCGGACACCGTCGCGATTTCCCTGCTCGGGATCGTGGTGGAGTCGGGCGATGGCGCAAGGCCCGGCGTCTGGACCCCGGTCTACGTGGGCGCCGGAGGTGATTCGGTCCAGCCCCGGCGCGCCTTCTTGATCGCGGGGACCTCCCTTCTCGCGCCCCTCCAGAACGGTCCCGACGCGCTTCGGCTGAGCCGCGACGGGGTGGTGCTCGACCTCTTGGGCTACGGGGCGCTCACGGCCCGCGAGCTATTCGAGGGCGCGCCTGCCGCCGACGCCGCATCCGGGCAAAGTCTCGCCCGCGCCGAGGACGGGGTGGACACCCGGTGGAACGCGGCCGACTGGGCGCCCGAGCCGAGCCCCACTCCGGGGAGGGCCAACCATCCCGACGCGCGGCTCTCCATCGTGCGCGGAAGCGCCCGGCTCGTGCCGGACGTGCCCTGGCCGGGTGAGGTCGCCTTTCTCCGGGCGACCGTGAAGAATCTTGGACGCCGGGAGGTCGCGGCGACCCGATGGCGCGCCGAGGTCGCGATGCGCGCCGGGGACGGTCCGGGAAGCGAATGGTCCGCCGCGCCGGTGGCGATCGGGCCGGGCGCGACCCTGGCTCCGGGAGAGAGCGCGGGCGTGCAATGCACCCTCTTCCCGCCGGGGCCGGGTCCATTCGGTCTGCGGCTCATCCTGCGCGATCTGGGCGAACCCCCGGGGGCGAGCGGGTCCGGCCTCGCCGATACCGTGACGCTCTTGTCGCGCTCCACCGCCGGCCCGCTCGTCGTGAACGAGATCGCGTTTCGGGACCGGGGCGCAGGGGAATGGATCGAGCTGATCGCGCGGGACGATCTCGCGGATGTGGGCCTCTTCGCTCTCTCCGACGCGGGCGGCCACGCGTATCCGATCGATCGGGGGGCGGCGCCGCGGGCGGCCAGCGCGGGGGAGATCTTCGTGGTCGCGCAATCGCCCGGGCTGGTGCGCGGGGCCTTCTCGCTGCCCGACAGCGCGGTTCTCGGATGCCTCGGCGGCTGGGGGGCGCTCAACGACACCGATGGGGAAGACGGTTTCGCCGATCGGGTGCGCGTCATCGACCCGCGTGGCGCGCCCTCGGATGTCGTTCCCTATCGGGCGGGATACACCGCGCGCGATGGATCGCTCGAGCGCCTCGGAGCGACCCTCCCCAGCGCCGCGCCGAGCTCTTGGGCGGAATCGATCGACCCTCGGGCCGGGACCCCCGGACGGCCGAACTCGATCCAGGCTCCCGGGAAGAGCCCGGGAGGCCGCGGCGGGCTCCTCTACGCGAGCGCGCGGGTGGTGCGGCGGGTACCGGGGTCGCCCGTGGCGCCGGTCGCGCTGCGATTCAGCGAGGAGGCGCGCGGGAGCCGGATCCGCGTCTTCGTCCACGACCTCCTCGGCCGCGCGCGGCGGCTCCTCGTCGACGGGCAGCGGGTCCTGGGGGAAGGCGCGTTTTTCTGGGACGGCCGCGACGACCAGGGTGCTCCCGTGCCGGCCGGGATCTACGTCGTGCGCGCCGAAACGATTCCCGACGACGGCGAGCCCGCGAGGAGCGGCGCCCTCGCGCTCGCCGTGGTGGACGGGCGGACGCGATGAGGCCCGTCGCGATTCTCCTTCTCTGGATCATGGCCGTGCCGGCCCCCGCCCGGGCGGCGTTCGAGCTCCGGGACGCGAGCCCGGAAGCACTGGGGGCCGCATCCACCGACGGCGCATGGCTCCCGTTCGCCGGGGAGTGGCGTGCCGGCGGCGGAGACTCCGCGTCGGCAGCGCCGCCTCGTTTCACTTGGCGCGCCGGGGCATGCCGCGCCTCGCTCTTTGGAGCCGACGCGCTCTTGCTGAATCAGCTCGACCTCTCCCTGCAGGGGAACACCCATGCGATCCGGCTCGATTACGTTGCGCTCTCCGGCCCGGGGACACGGGAGTCGTCGATCGGCCTTGAGATCAGGGAGACCGCCGTGCGTCCAATCTCTCTGGCGCTGCGCGCGGAACGGCTCGATTTTCTCCCCGACGACGCGGAAACCTGGGGCGGCTGGGCCCTCGGCGGATGCGCGCGGGGCGCGCTGGGCGGCGGGATCGAAGCGTGGGTCGGCGGGGCCCGGCTTCTGAGAACCCGGGCGCTCGAGCGCGCGGCCGTTCCCGCCGCGTTGGAGCTGGGCGCCTCGCTTCGCGCGGGATCGGCCGCCATCGCGATCCTGGATCGCTGGCAACCGGACGCGACCCACGCCCCGCGCATGGCGCTCGAGATTCCGCTTGCGGACGCCCTGCGCGTGAGCTTGGGACGCGGCACGGGGCCCGGCCGGATCGGCGTCGCCTTCAATCTCAGATTGGGGAGTCTCGAAGCGTCCTGGGGAAGGCTCGACTACTCCTTCGGAGGAACGATCACGGGAATGCGTCTCGGACTCGCGCGCGAGAAAAATGGACGGCCCGCGGTGAATGCGGGCCGTCCCCAGTCTTCGAAATTCCGCCGCCTAAGGCGCGGGCTAGCGCAGGAGGATCAGCTTCTTCGAGGCCCGGAACCCGTTCGATTCGAGCACGTAGAAGTAGGCTCCGCTCGGGAGGGAATGCCCCTGGTCGTCCGTTCCGTTCCAGCGGGCGATGTGCTCGCCGGAAGGCTCAACGCGACTCACCAAAGTACGGACCAGGGCTCCGGCCACGTTGTAGATGCGAATATCAACCTGACCCGCTCGCGCGACCGAGTAGTGGATCGCGGTCTCGGGGTTGAACGGGTTCGGCACGTTCTGCGCCAGGCTGCTCCGGACGGGCGGCGTCTCCCCGCCCGATCCCTCGTCGACCCCCGAAGCGATGTAGCAGGGCGCTTCCTTGAAGTAGGTCTGGACGACCGACTTCGCGAGCTGGTACCGCTCCCCGGTCTCCTCGATGAAGTTGAAGCTGAAGCCCTGGAAGACGACCTTGGCGCTGTCCGTCGGGGAGAACGTGTTGTAATCGGTGGCGTAGCGGGTCGCGGCGGCAAATGTGTTCGGGTACGCGAGCATGAGGCCCGACCTGCCCGAGTTGGCGGTCGAGGAAAGGGTGACCAGGTCGAACTGATTGATGATCGGGCAGTCCCCGTTCACGTGCATGAACCGTCCCGCCGTGGGGCCCCCGTTGACCCCTCTCACGATCGGATGGAGCGTGTCCTGGGGGCTGTTTTCCCAGTTGTTCCGGAGCCAGACCACCCCGCACGTGAATCCGAGGAAGCTGTTGTAGTTGAGCTCGCCGTTGTTCGCCATGAGCTCGAAGCCCACGTCATCTCCGGTGATCCAGAAGTTGCGGTTTTTCCCGGGTTGCTGGATCCAAGACTGGATCACCGCCTGGTCCTGGGGCGTGATGGTGAACGCGGAGAGGTCTCCCGAGTGCCAAATGATCGTGGAGTACTGGAGCAGCTTGCCGACGTCGGTGACCGGCCAGTGGTACTGCACGTCCGTCGGGTCGGAGCCCCCGAGGCAGTTTCCGATCCCGCTCGAGGGGCCGTTCACATCCCAGGTGTCGTACTTGAACCCGAGCGCGCTCAGGGCGTTTGTCATGTAGACCTGCGGCTCGCGTCCGGAGAAGTGATTCACGAAAAGGATCGAGGCGAGGCTGTCGCTGCACCCCATCGGAAGGTTGATCGCGGTCTTCACGGGCAGGATCGAAGCCGAGCGATAGCGCTGGTTCGTGATCGCGTCGCTCGGGAAATAGGCGGTCGTGTTCTGACTGTCCGTCGCCGCGAAGTAGTACTCGAGGGTCGTGTTCGCCGGGTAGTTCCCGGGCGGGACGTCGGCGAAGAAATGGGTCGGGAGCGCTGGCGCCACGCGTTGGAGCGGCACGGAGTTGAACGACCCCCCATTCAGCCTGTAATACATGAAGCCGTTCTTGTACCCGTGCGACGCGCTGACCTGTACGACCGTGGTGTCGCCGAGGGGCGTATTGAAGTTGTCGTCCCGGAAGAACGCGGTCGTCTGAAACGTGTCGTTGAAAAGGTCGATGTCGCGGACGACGAAGCCGGGAGCGGCCTGGCCGATGACGCCGATCGCCACGTTGTCGAACAGGGCATACGTATTGGCGGGCGACGAGACGCCGGAGCAAAAGACGTTGGAGTAATCCCTGAGCCCCAACTCCACCTGGACCGAATCCTTCCCGCCCGCCCCGGGCAACGAGATCGCCTGCCGGATCCAGTCTTTGCTCCCCCCGTAATAAACGAAGAACGTCGGATCGATCCAATTTCCCCACTGGGCGTCACCGACGTTCTTCGTGCGGAAATTGGTGTGATAGTAGAAGCACGAATTGAGGGGCAGGTTCCGGTAGACATCGAAATTGAGAAAGACCGTGCTCGCCCTGTTGGTCTTGACCGGCGGGGTCACGACGAAGTTGTCCAGCCCGGGAACCAGGGACAGGGTGACCTGGTTCCAGTCGGTCCAGACCTTCGACTGATTCGTAGCGCAGATATCCTCCGTCAGGACGTTCCGCTGGAGGAAGAAGTAGTCCCCCACGCCCGGGAAGGTGGACCGCTGCCAGCTTCCCATCCCGCTCTCCGCGTCGTCGAAGAAAATGACGTTCGACCCCGCCTTGATGGTGATGTTGTCGATGATCCAGCCATCCCCGTTGTAGAGGCCGTCCGCCGAGGAATAGCCGATATCGCTCGTGAACGAGAACCGGAACGGGACCGGAAGGGGTATCGAGTCGTCGGGGTTTCCGCGGCGGTACTTCGCGACGATGGAGTCGGGGATAGTCACCGTGAACGTGTCGCAAAGGGAGCTATTCGGAACCTTCCCGGTGAAGAAGGCGATCTGCTGCCAGCTGTTGTCGAGGTCGTTCACCTCGACATAGCCATAGTCGTAACCGGGCTCGGCGTCGAAGTGGTGTCGGAAGCTGAGCTTGACCGGCGTGCCCGGGGGGATGACGTTCGTGGGGAATTTGTTCTGGAGGTACTGAATCCAATCGTTGTCGTACCCGGCGCGGTTCGAGTCGTAAATCCAGGAAGAGTCTATGATCCCGCACCACCACGAATGGTTCTGGCAACCGAGGAACGTGTCGATGTGCCACGCGGTGGGCTTCGCGGAAGCGTCGTAGTGCGTCCACCCCCCCTCGTTACTCGGGCTCGTGCGCGTCTCGAGGCTGTCGATGAACGCCCAAACGGTGTCCCCGACCGTCGCCGAGCGCATCGATCGTCCCGCGCGCGGTGGGGGCGCACCCACATCGGGTCCCCTCTCGGGAATCTGGGTCTGCACGATTCCCGGGAGGATCGTCGGGCCGGCCGGCGCGGGCACGTTCGAGGAGGCCCCGGCGCTGCCGAAGGAAAATGCCGGGAGGAGAAGAGACCAAAGCACCGCGGTAGCACTACGTCGCATAGGTGCGCTCCTTTTGAATCGATCGAATGGGGGGTGAATTCGAGTCAAAACCCGATCTCGAGGGCGCTCCTGAGCGGAATACAGGCCGGGCACAGCGGGGCGTCTGCGGACAGACCGGCGCGGGCATGGCATGTCGCCTCGGGGAGACCTCGTGTGCTGGAAAATTGCGACATCCGCTCCGCGACTGAGGAAACCACTCGGAAGCGGCGTCGAGTATTATATCCGATCCGCGCGATCGCTTCCACCGAAATCGCGCCCTCTGCTATCATGCGTAGGGACACCCGGCTGGCGGAATTCGCGACGTTGGATTCGGCGGGCCTCGCGCCCACCGAGCAGGATTCCACCGGCGACGACAGGTGGCTGCCGCTTGCGGAAGAGGAACTCGAGAACGCCGATCTCCTGGAAGAGGAGAGACCCGCGCGTAGGGGGGCGCTCCTCCGCGGCGCTCTCACGCGCGGCCGATTTCGACTGCGGCGGATCGCGGTGCTTGAAGAGCGCCGGGGTGTGCGCGGCGAGCTGGGTTTTCTCGTGGACGGGAGGCACCCGAGAGCGGGAGCCCGCGCGACCGCGGCCGCGGGTCACCTCGATCTCGCCGCCGGCCGGGTCACCCTGTCGCACGGCCCCGCGCTGTTCGCGGAAGCGATGCGCGTGGGGCGGAGCGGACGGCGCGTGCGGGGGCCGAGGACCGACCCTGTACGCGCGCACCCCTCGCTGGGGGCCTCGGCGGGAGCGATCGACGGGGGCGCCTTCACCTGGAACGCGGGCCCCACGATCTGGGCCTTCGCAGGGGTTCGAAGCGAGATCCGCGAGCCGATCGCGGGCGTGGGCTTGGGGGTCTCGCGCGGGCGGATGCGCGGCTCGGCGGCGTTCGGCGCGGGGCTGCCCGCCCGGGTCGGCGGGAACGATGCCCCGGACGGAGGCGGAGGGACCGCGCCCCGGCCTTTCCGCTGCGGCTCGATCACCGTCGCCCGGCAGAGCCAGGGCCGGGACTGGGCCCTCGAGGCGCTCCGGTCTCCGGAGGGACACGCGCTTCTCGCGGAAGCCCGCGGGCGCGCCGGAAGGGCGCTCCTTTCCGCGCGCTGGCGTTTCCGCTCCTGGAAGTCGAGAAAGGTCGCCGCGGAGCTCGGCGCGGAGACGCTCGGCCCCGATTCGCGGGCACGCGTGACGTGGCGTTCCTGGTCGCGGAACGCCGCGGCCGACGACGGGCTCCTCGAGCTGGAGGCGTCGAGATCTCGCCGTGGCGCCGCCGCCTTGCGGCTGCGGGTCGGGGCGGCCGGGCTCGGCCGTGAAGGGAATCGCTTCACGGTGCATGAATCCTACGGGCTCGCCGTCGCGACCCTCGCCCGCGATGACCGGTGCAGCCTCGCCGTTCACGCGCTGAGGCGCGGCTCCTCGAACGCCGGTTCGAGCAGCTCGAGCACGACGCTCGGCTCGCGGCTCGACCTGCGCGCGGGAAAGCTCGGCCGGCACTCGATCCTCGTCGAGGCGACCCGGATTCGGAAGGGCGCGCCCGCGTGGGGCGTGGGGCTCGCGCCCTCCGGGGAAACCACGCTGCGGGCGCGATCGAAGCCCGGCCTCTGGGTCTCGGCGCGCGGAGGGTTCGGGTCACGGCTCTGGCGCATCGGATACGCGCTCGAGCGCGGTGAGGGCCCGGGCGGCACCAGGCCCTGGAGCGGAAGCGTCTGGCTCAAGCTGGATCGGTCACCCTAGGAGAGAACCCATGCGATACGCGGACCGGATGAATCAGCTCGGCACCGAGACGGCCTTCGAGGTTCTCGCGAAAGCGCGGGCGTTGGAAGCCCAGGGCCGCTCGATCGTGCATCTCGAAATCGGGGAGCCCGACTTCGACACTCCGGCTCCGATCCGCGCCGCCGCGGCGCGCGCCCTCGACGAGGGGTTCACGCACTACGGTCCCTCGGCGGGGCTGCCCGAGGTGCGCGAGGCGATCGCAGCCTTCATCAGCCGCGACCGGGGGCTCCCGACCGCCCCGGACCAGGTCGTCGTGACCCCGGGCGGGAAACCGGTGCTCACGTTCGCGATCATGGCCTGCGTGAACCCCGGGGACGAAGTGGTCGTGCCCGATCCCGGCTTTCCTATCTATGAATCCGTGGTCCGCTTCATCGGCGCGAAGGCGGTTCCGATGCCGTTGCGCGAGGACCGAGGATTCCGGGTCGGCGCGGCCGATCTCGAGCCCCTGCTCACCCCGAGGACGCGGATGGTGGTGCTCAACTCGCCGCACAACCCGACCGGCTCGGTCCTCACCCCCAAAGATCTCGATGAGATCGCCGCGCTGCTCCGCGAGCGCGAGATCTTCGTGCTCTCCGACGAGATCTACTCGAAGATTCTCTACGACGGCGTCCACGAGTCGATTGCCACGCGTCCGGGAATGGCGGAGAAGACGATCCTCCTCGACGGATTCTCGAAGACCTACGCGATGACCGGCTGGCGGCTCGGGTACGGTGTCATGAATCCGACGCTCGCGAAGCACGTCGCGCGGCTCGCCACGAACGTCTACTCCTGCGCCACCTCGTTCGTGCAGCGGGCGGCCATCGTGGCCCTCGGCGGGACCCAGAGCGAAGTTCGCGGCATGGTCGCCGAGTTCCACCGGCGGCGCGACGAGATCGTCCGGGGTCTGAACGCGATCCCGGGAATCCGCTGCCTGAAGCCCGCGGGCGCCTTCTACGTGTTCCCGAATATCGAGGCGCTCCAGATGAAGAGCGCCGACGCGGAGCGGATCCTGCTCGAGGAGGCCGGTGTCGCCGCGTTGTCCGGGACCGCGTTCGGTCCGCGCGGGGAGGGCTACATGCGCTTCTCCTACGCGAACTCGATCGAGAATATCCGCGAGGCGCTCCGCCGCATCGGCGTCTGGGTCCAGAGCCAGGTTCGGGCCGCGCGCTGACGGATGACGCCGCGCGAACCCGAGCCGCGCGCACACAAGCTTCCCCGATCCGCCGTGATCACGCTCGGCGGGAACGCGATTCTCCCCGCCCGCGGGACCGGCACATTCGAAGAGCAGCTCTCGATCACGCGCGTGACGATGGAGCCGATCGCGCGGCTCATCCAAGAGGGCGTCACCGTGGTGCTGAGCCACGGCAACGGGCCGATCGTGGGAAACATCCTGATCCGGAACGAGGCGGTGCGGGATCAGATACCCCCGATGCCGCTCGACGTATGCGGGGCCGATTCGCAGGGCGGTATCGGCTACATGATGCAGCAGGCCCTTCAGAATGAGCTCCATCGGATCGGGATCGACCGCCCGGTCGTGACGATGGTGACGCAGGTGCTCGTGGACGAACGGGACCCGGCGTTCCGGCGTCCCACGAAGCCGATCGGTCCTTTCTATTCCCACGAGCGCGCGCGAACCCTGGCGAAGGAGAAGGGGTGGACGGTGGTGGAGGATGCGGGGCGGGGGTACCGGCGCGTCGTACCTTCCCCGAAGCCGCTCGAGATCGTGGAGATCGCAGCCATACGAAAGCTCGTGCAGGATGGGAGCGTTGTGATCGCGGCCGGGGGAGGCGGGATCCCGGTCTCTCGCCAGTGGGACGGGACCCTCCACGGGGTGGAGGCGGTCATCGACAAGGACCTCGCGTCCTCGCTCTTGGGGAGGCTCCTCGGCTCGGAGGCGCTCGTGATCGTGACCGGGGTGGACCGGGTCGCGGTCCATTTCGGAAAGCCGGACCAGCGGGATCTGACGACCGCTAACGCATCGGAGCTTGAACGATTCATGGCCGAGGGGCATTTTCCACAGGGGAGCATGGGGCCGAAGATCCAGGCCGCGATCGAGTTCGTGCGCAGCGGGGGTGGCTCGGTCTGGATCACCTCGCCGGAGAAGATCCGCGAGGCTCTGGAAGGAGCGGCGGGAACCCGGATCGTTCGGGAGTGAAGCGCGCCGCGCCGGCGGGACGGGCACGGACGTGGGAAGGGGGTCGGGAGTGAGCGGGAGAAGCACGGGGCTCAGGGTGAAGGGGCTCACGGTGGCGGACGGTTCGCGCTGGCTCGTGCGGGACCTCGACATGGAAGTCAAGCCCGGGGCCGTGCACATGGTCCTGGGAGAGCGCGACACGGGCAAGACTGCGTTGCTCGAAGCGGTCGCCGGGCTTCGCCGCGAGGAGCGCGGCACGGTGAGACTCGGCGAATCGGACAATGCCCCTCCGCGCGACCGGCGGCGCGGCGCGCGATTCTTACCCCGCGAGTGCGATGCCACCCAACTTTCGACCCTGGAACGCCTCCTGGTCGGACGTCCGCCCCGGCGGTTGGGGCTCGCGATCCACGGCAAGAGAGCCGAGGAACATGCCCGGGCGCTCGCGAAGCGCGTCGGGCTGGAGGCTCTGCTGGACGTTCCGGTCGAAGCCCTGCGTCCGCTCGAGCGGAGGCTGATCGAGCTCGCCGCGGCCCTCGGCGAATCCCCCCGCGCGTTGCTCCTCGATGAGCCGACGAGCGAGTTGGGTCCCCACGAGGCGCGGCATTTTCTCGGGGTTGTCCGCGCCATCGCGCGGGAAGATGGGATCCCGATCGTATTCACGAGCACGTGGGCTCGCGACGGCTACCCGGACGCGGAGGCGGTGACGATCCTCCGGCGAGGCGAGGCGCCGGTCACCGTCTCGACCGCCGAGGTCACGGAGTCCGCTCTGAGCGAGCGGTGGACCGGGGGCGGTTTCCGGCGGGCGCCGACCGGGCCACACTCTGCGGGCGACGCGCTGCTTCGCATCGAAAACATCGTCCTCCGAGGGCGAGGCCGCGAGACGTCGCTTGCGGGGGTCGCGTTCGAAGTGCGCGCCGGAGAAGTGCTCGCGATCGTGGGGGCCCCGGCCGACGGCCTCAACCTCCTCCACGACGTGCTGCTCGGCCATCGCGCCCCGGACCGTGGATCGATCCAGTTCCTCGGGAAAGAGCTGGCCGCAACCGATCGTCGCCAGCGGGTCGAAGCGGGGGTGAGCTTCGTGAGCCCGCCGCATGCGCGCGATCAGTCGCTGGGGAATTTCACCGTGGAGGAGAATCTCATTCTGGGTCAGACGCGCCGTGGCCCGTTCGCGAGGCGCGGCTGGCTCAAGTTCGAGTCGATCCGAGGGAACGCGGTGCGCTCCCTGAGCGATTTCGAGGTGCCCGACGCCAAGCCACGCGACCGGTTCGGGCACCTGAGCCTGGGGGCGCAGCAGCGGATCGTGATCGCGCGGGAGGTGCTGCGCGATCCGGTGCTCCTCGTCGCGCGCTCCCCCGCGCAGGGCTTGAGCCTTGAGGCGCAGGAGTACGTGCGGAAGGCGCTCGTGCTGCAGTGCGAACGCCGGAGCGGCCTGCTCTGGCTCTCGGAGGATCCCGAGGAGGCGCTCCGGGTGGCCGATCGCCTCGCGGTCCTTGCGGCGGGCAGGCTGGTGTGGCTTCCGGTGACCGAAACCCTGACGCGCGAGGCCATCATCGACGAGATGTCGGGGACGGCGGCGTGATCCGCGCGAACGAATCGGGAGTGCGTCCGTGATCCCGGGTCGCTGCCGGGGCGGCGCAAGGTCACTCTTTGCCAACGTCGCCTGCTTTGCCCTTCTCGTCGCCGGCACCCAGATCCTCGCGCGCCAGGCTTCGCCGTGGAACCCGGCCGCGTGGGCCGCACCGTGGAGCGGCGATGTGATCCTCGTGGTGGCGGGGCTCCTGTTCCTGGGGCTCGGTTTTCTGGGGCCGCTCCATGCCGGCGTGTTGAATCTTGGAATCTACGCACAATTTCTCGCCGGGTTCTCCGTGGCCGCCGCGATCGTTCGTACCCCGTCGATCGATCCCGCCGCCCGCGCCGGACTCGCGCTCCTCGGGGGATCCGCGGCCGGCGCGCTCGCGGGGGCCGTCCTGCTTTGGCTGCGCAGGCGGTTTGCGGTCCACGAGGTGGTGAGCGGGCTTCTTCTCGGGGTGGCGATGACTCCGGTCGCGCGGGCGCTCTCCCTCACGCCGGCCGCGCTCCCCGCGCTCGCGTTCGAGCTGGGTCCCGTTCCGGCCGCCCTCCGGTGGACCCCGGGCCTCGGGCTGGGGCATACCTTCGTCCTGACGTGGGGAATTCTGGTTCTCTCGCTCGGCCTTCTCCTCGCCCTGGCCTTCGCACACGTCTTGCGCACGTCCGCCCGTGGATTCGATCTCAGGACGGTCGGCTCGAACCCGCTCGCCGCGGTGGCGGCCGGGGTGGACGTGGACCTGGTCCAGCTTTCGATGCTCGCCGCCGGCGGAGTCTGCGCCGGACTGGCCGGGGCCCTCCAACTCTGGACGGACCCGGCCGTGGCGCTCGAGCGCTGGCCCCTCCCGCTCGCCTTCGCGGGGATCACGATCGCGCTCTACGGCCTTGGAAGCGTGCGCGGCGTCCTTATTGCATCCGTTGCGTTCGCCCTGTGGCTGAACGCGCCGGGGACCCTGGTCTCCCTTGCGGATCCGCGTTGGGGGACGGCGATCTCGCTCCTGCTCGTGTTTCCGGCCTTGTGGAATCTCCCCCGCCTCCTCCCCGATCAAGGAGCCCCCCGCGCCCTCTGGCGCACCCGGCATCGCGAAACGTACTAACCGCTCCGCTCCGACGTAAGGACGATTCATGACACGCCCCGACACAACCGCGCTTCGGCGCAAGGAGAAAGCACATGGTTCGTTGGGGAGGTGTCGTGTGGGCGCTCGTAATCGCCATTGCGGCGGCCGTCGCGGCCCAGGCGGTGTCTAGGCGCGATGTCGAGGGAGGGGCGCGCGTGGTGGCGCCGGGGCTTCGGCTCAACGAGATTCTCGCGTCGCCTGCGCGCGACTGGGATGGCGACGGACTCTATGATTCCAAGAACGACGAGTGGATCGAGATCCAAAACGTCGGCCCGGAGGCGCTCGCGATCGGGGAGTACCGCCTCGCCGACGCGGCTAGAACGGTGCGTTTTGCGCTCGAGGGAACCCTCGCCCCGGGGGAGGTGAAGCTCACCACGGGGAGCGCCGCGGTTGCGTGGCAGCGATCGCAGGGGCTTGCCGCGGCGGGGCTGAGCCTCAACAATTCCGGGGACCAGGTATATCTGCTGCGCGTCACCGGACCCGACACCACCACCGTCGACACACACACGTACGGGAGCATCGAGGGAGGAAACGACCGGTCGGTCGGCCACGCGAGCACGGAAAGCGAGGACTGGATTCTTTTCGACTCGCTCAATCGTTACACTGGGGGTGGGACGCCGGCTGGAACGGGCTGCCCTCCGACTCCTGGGGGCGTGAACGGATGCACCACGGACGTGAGCCCCAGCACGTGGGGCGCGATCAAGAGGCTGTATCGATGAGGCGGGGGCGGGGCGGGGGCCCCGCGGGGGCGGGCGGGGCCCCGCGGAGGCACGGGGGGCCCCGCGGAGGCACGGGCGGGGCCCACCCGGAGGCTTGACTCCAGCCCATCTCAGGCGTAGTGTTAATAAAGGTCAAGGTGGCCGCAACCGGGACCCCCGCCGTGGTATGACGCGCTGACGAAGGTTTTTGACCACCAAGCGCTTGTACGATCCCGCACGCTGAAGCTCCGCTATCGCAGCCCACCTCTGGTGGTTGTTGGTGTATTAATTCTAGGGAATGGGGGGTCCTGTGCCGTCACTGAGTGACAGGATCGCGCCATGCTGCGGGAAGCGAAGGATTTGAAAGTAATCTCGAGGCGGAAACCGAACGATCCAGAGCGCCGCGTTGATCAGTACCGGATCGTCTTCGAGAGGTACCCACACCCTGCATGGGTACTCGACCGAGCCACGCTCCGCTTTCTCGCGGTAAACGATGCGGCGGTTTCCAAATATCTCTACTCGCGCGATGAATTCCTACGCATGTCTTATCTCGATATTCATCTTCCCGAAGATGCATCAACCGTCCAGCGGAGCCTGATCAACGGGCAGCCTAACTCGCCGGGCATCGGCCTCTGGCGTCATAAGAAGAAAAGCGGGGATCTGTTCGACGTCGAGGCGGCGTGGATCCCCGTCCCGTTCGATCGGGTGCCCGCCATTCTACTCACCGCCGATTCCACACACCGAAGCCTCCGGCGGCTGCTCCAAGAGACCGAGAGCGGGCGGGAGCGTCTCGAGGCTCTCTCGCGACGGCTCGTGGATATCCAAGAAACCGAACGATCCGAGATCGCACGCGAGCTTCACGACGAAGTCGGTCAGCTCTTGACGGGACTCAAGCTGATGCTGAGCGCCGACGAGCGGGAGCCTCAGCCGGGGCTCGCGGGATCGCGGCGCGAACAGATGCTGCAAATCGTCAACGAGCTGATGGACCGCACCCGGAATATCTCGATGGATTTGCGGCCGCCGATGCTCGATCAGCTGGGGCTTTTGTCCGCGCTTGTCTGGCACTTCGAGCGCTTCACCGAACAGACCCGGATCCGCGTTTCGTTCAGCCACGTCGGCGCGGATTCGCGCTTTCCCAGGCCCGTGGAGACGGCGGCATTCCGCCTCATTCAGGAGGCGCTCACCAACGCGGCTCGCTATGCGGGCGCTGAGGTTGTCGAAGTGGAGGTCCAGGCGGATTCGAAATTCCTGAAGCTACGGGTCGAAGACCGGGGGTCAGGATTCGATCAGGAGGCGGCGCGGGCCGGCCGCTCCGCCGGTCTCACAGGCATGGAGGAGCGCGCCCACCTCCTCGGAGGGCACCTTACGATCGAATCCTCTCCCGCGCTGGGCACGCGGCTCTTGGCGGAGCTGCCGCTTCGGAGTACGGCGCCGGGAGTGATCCCATGAGTTCCGCGAGCTCGGCCACGACGATCGTCCTGGCGGACGATCACAGGATCGTCCTCCGGGGCCTTCGCGCGCTTCTGGAGGCCGAATCCGGATTCGCCGTGATCGGCGAAGCCGAGGACGGGCTCAAGGTCATGAGTCTGGCCGAGCGGTTAAGGCCGGACGTCTTGGTTCTGGATCTCATGATGCCGGGTCTCGGCGGCTTCGACGTGACGCGCCGCGTGGCGAAGCGGCTTCCCAGGACCCGCGTTGTCATTCTCTCCATGTATTCGAGTGAGGCGCACGTCGTCGAGGCTCTCCGAAGTGGGGCTTCCGCCTACGTTCTCAAAGACGCGAGCGTCGAGGAGCTCGTGACGGCGATCCGCGAGGCAGCAGCCGGCCGCCGCTACCTGAGCGCCCCTTTCTCCACCGACCGGATCGAGTCGTATCTCCGGCGGCCCATCGGCGCTGATCCGTACGGCACGCTCACGTCGCGCGAGCGAGAGGTGCTCCACCTGGTTGCCGAGGGGCTCACAAGCGGCGAAATCGCGAAGCGATTATTCATCAGCCCACGCACCGCGGAGAGCCACCGCGCGAACCTCATGCGGAAGCTCGGCCTCCGGAGCCGAACGGATCTAGTGCGTTTCGCCCTCCAACGCGGGATCGTCCCCTTGGAGACGTCGGCAGCTCCCCGCGCAGGCGAGCACTAGACCTACCAAAGCTCATCCCGCCGCGCCTGTATGCAGCGAATCGGGCTCGCTCCTTATTTGTGTCAATTCCGTGGCGCTTCAGCTTGCCGACTTCTCCCCGGGATGCTAGCGTGAGTGGTTGACCCTCATGACCCAGCCGGGAGGCAACATGGCTGACCAGACCCCCGAGACAGGGCGCAAGGACCGCGACGCGCTTTTCGAGGACGAGGACCAGGATCGGGCGGTCGAGCTGGAAGAGGCCTCGGAGCCGGAACGAGAGGCGGAGAGGCCCTTCATCGTCGGCATCGGCGCATCAGCCGGCGGGCTGGAGGCGCTGGGTCAGCTCGTCAAGCACGTGCCGCTGGACAACATGTCGTTCATCGTGGTCCAGCACCTCGCCCCGGATCGTGAAAGCGTTCTGCCCCAGCTTCTCTCGCGCAGCAGCAAAGTCGAAGTCACGACCGCGGCCGAATCGATGACGGTCGAGCCGAATCGGGTCTACGTGATCCCGCCCAACACCGATCTCGCGCTCATGAACGGTGTGATTCACCTCATCGCACCCGCCGGGGAGCGTCCCTACCTGCCCATCGACTATTTTTTCCGCACGCTCGCCCAAGACCAGGGGGCATCGAGCATCGGGATCATCCTCTCGGGGACAGGCACGGACGGCACCCTCGGGCTTAGGGCGGTCAAGGAAGCGGGCGGAATCACATTCGTCCAGGACCCTTCTTCCGCCAAGTACGACGGCATGCCGCGGAGCGCCCTTGCGAGCGGGTTCGCGGACTTCTGCCTCCCGCCCAAGGAGATCGCCGAAGAGCTGACCCGGATCGCAAAGCGACCGCATGGAGTGAAGCTGCCGAGCGCTCCCGCGCGGGCGCCGCAGTTTCAAGAGCAGCTCGCGAGGCTCTTCATCCTGATTCGGTCCGCTTTCGGAAACGACTTGACCCGCTACAAGCCTTCGACGGTGGAGCGGCGGATCGAAAGGCGGATGATCCTCCACAAAATCGGAAGCCTCGAGGATTACGTGAGGTACGTCCAGACCAATGCCGGGGAGCTTCAGGCCTTGTACAAGGACACGCTCATCACCGTCACGAACTTCTTCAGGGACCGGACGACCTTCGAGGCGCTCAAGACGAAGGTCTTTCCAAGAGTGCTGGAGCATGCCGGGACGCACGCGCCGGTTCGTGTCTGGGTGCCGGCCTGCGCTACGGGGGAGGAAGCCTATTCCATCGCCATCTCTCTGATCGAATTCTTGGAGAGCGTTGGGAAGGAGAAGAGGATCCAGATTTTCGGGACCGACGTGGACGAGCAGTCGATTCAGCACGCGCGCCGAGGAAGCTACCCGCAGAACATCGAGCTCGATGTTTCTCCGGAAAGGCTGAGTCGTTTCTTTACCAAGAAGGGCACCGAATATCACGTCACGCGGCGTGTCCGCGACACGGTTGTTTTTTCCCAGCAGAACCTGATCAAGGACTCGCCTTTCTCCCGCATGGACCTGGTGAGCTGCAGAAACCTCCTCATCTATCTGCAGCCTTCGACGCAGAAGAAGGTGCTGAGTATCCTCCACTACTCTCTGAACACGTCCGGCTATCTCTTGCTCGGCAGCTCGGAGACGGTCGGAGACGGCCCGGAGCTTTTCAGCTTGGTCGATCGGACGAGCAAGATTTACTCGAAAAAACCTTCAGGCTCGACGTTCGCTCTCGAAACCATGCTGAGCGGCCCCAACATCCCGGAGCGGAACCAGCGCGGGGCGGCGCCTCCGGTGATCAGCCTTCAAGCGTTGGCCGACCGTAAGATTCTCGACGTGTACGCCCCCCCGGGCGTGCTCCTCAATGAGAACCTCGATATTTTGCATTTCCGAGGGCACACGGGTCCCTACCTCGATCCGGCGCCTGGCTCGGCCAGCTTCAGCATCTTACGCTTGGCCCGTCCCGAGCTGCGCATCGAGCTCAAGAGGGCTATTCAGCAGGCGTTTGCCGAGCAGATCCGCGTCAGCACCGACGTGAAGTTTTCGGACGCCGGCAAGCCAGGTGCCGTGAGACTCGACCTGGTGCCGATCCAAGATCCGGAGACCAAGACCCGGTGCCTCCTCGTGTCCTTCTTGGCGATGGAGCCTCCCGAGGAGCTTCCCCCGATTCCAACGGACGAGCCGGACGAGCGGATCGTGGCCCTGGGAAAACGGCTTCAGGAGCTGGAACGGGAGCTCGAGGTCACCAAGGACTACCTGCAGGCCACTATCGAGGACAAAGAGAGCGCCAACGAAGAGCTCAAGTCGGCCAATGAGGAGCTTCAGTCTTCCAACGAAGAGCTGCAGAGCACGAACGAAGAGCTGGAGACATCAAGGGAAGAGATGCAGTCCACGAACGAGGAGTTGACAACCGTCAACGAGGAGCTCCAGAACAGAATGTCGGAGCTCGGTCTCTCCAACGACGACCTGCACAACCTCCTGGCGGGGTTCGACAACTCCGTCCTCATCGTTGGCATGGATTTTTGCATCCGGAGATACACTCTCGCCGCGGAGAAGCTGCTGGGTCTGGTCGCTGGCGACCTGGGTCGTTCGATCAGCTTCATCGATGGCTTCTTCGGGGCCGACGTCTTGACCAAAGTCCGCGGCGTGGTGGAGACACTGAACACTCTGGAGGAAGATGTTCTCTGCCGAAACCGTCGGTGGTACTCGGTTCGGATCGTGCCCTACAAGACCTTGGACCATGTGATCCGAGGAGCGGTCATCACCCTGATGGATATTGACGCGCGAAAAAAATCTGCGATGCTGACCCGTGACGTCGGGGAGTATGCGGGCCATTTTCTGGGCGCCATCCACCATCCGCTCATGATCGTCGACAGCAAGCTGCGCATCGTGTGGGTGAATCAGCCCTTCTACGACTACTTCCAAGTCGTCGAGCAGGAAACCATCGGGACCATCTTCCCGAATGATGGAGACCCGCAGTGGGCGGACACGGGCGAGCTTTGCCAACGTTTGGAAGTGACACTCCGCACCGGGGAGAGCTTTCGGGGAGTTCTGCTTCGTCAACCTGCCGCGCGGGGCAGCACACAAACGCTGAAAGTAGGCGGCAGCCGGATTCCGGTTCCGGCCGAGTCCGCCCTCGTACTCCTGTCGTTCGAGGAGTGAACCCTCTTCCGTAGGCCGCCATGGCCAAGGCACACCTGGAAGAGATGTCGAAGACGGAGCTGATTCGGGAGCTCCGGAAGCTTCAGGACGCCGAGCGCCGCCTCGAGACTGCGCTGAAGGCCAGCGACCCGGTACGCCTGGTGCACGACCTCCAGGTGAGCCAGATCGAGCTCGAGATGCAGAATCGCGAGCTTCAGGAAGGGCAGCAGCTACTCGAAGACTCCCGGAGCCGTTACGCTGACCTCTACGATTTCGCGCCGGTCGGATACTGCACGTTCGACCTCGAGGGCTATATACAGGAGATCAACCTGACCGGCGCCTCGCTCCTCGAGGTGCCCAGGGAAAAGCTCGTCCATAAGCGGTTCCCCGCCGTGATCTCCATCCGAGACAAGGATCCCTTCCGGACCCAGCTCAATTTCGAAGCCCATCTGCGTGCCTGCGCGGAGAAGACGGACCGGGTGACGACCGAGTGGACGTTGTCGAGCAGGAGCCACGGAACCTGGGTCATGCAGATGGCGACCGTTCCGCTCCGGGACCACGACGGGGCCATGATCGGATACAGGAGCGCCCTCATCGACGTCACCGCCTTGAAGCAGCTCGATCGGCTCCGTTTCCTCGCCGACGCCGGAGAGATGCTTTCTTCCACTTTGGATTACCCGACGGTACTGGAGCGTGTGGTCCGCATCGCGGTCCCGGCGCTGGCGGACCTCTGCATCGCCGACGTGCTCGACGAGAATGGGCGGCTTCAGCGCCTGGAGGTGGCTTTCGGAAGCCCGGAAAAACAGTTGGCGCTGGCGGAACGTGTCAAAGAGTCCGCATTACGGCCGGGCCCGCAGGCTCTGCAGCGGAGGGTCGCGACGTCGCGTAGTCCCGTCCTCTTCGAGCGGACCGAGGAGCCCTTTTTCCTTTCCGGCCTGAGTGAGGAGGACTCCGACCTCGTCCGAGCGATTGGTCCGAGGTCGATGATCATTGTGCCGCTCATGGTGCGGCGAAAGTTGCTCGCGACGCTCACGTTCATCGTGACCGAGTCGAAGCGCCATTACACCTCCGAAGACGTCCTCTTCTTCCAAGATATTGCCCGCCGGACGGCTGTTGCCGCGGACAACGCACGGCTTCATACCCAGGTGCAGCGTGCGATTCGCATCCGCGAAAATCTTCTCGGCGTCGTTTCGCATGATCTGAGAGACCTCTTGGGTGTGGTCGACATGGCAAGCGCGGTGCTTCTGAAGAGCCCCGTGGCCACCGACCGGAGGATTCAGAGCCGAAAATCCGCCGAGATGATTCATCGCACGGCGGAGAAGATGACCCGTCTCGTCGCGGACCTTTTGGATAGCGTCGGGATCGTATCCGGCCACCTCGCGGTCGACAGGAAACCGTGCCCGCTCCTCCCTCTGGTCCGGGAAGCCCTCGAAGGGTTTCAGGCGATTGCTTCGGTGCGCCTGCAGTGTGATCTGGCGGGCGTCTCCGATCTTGTGCTCACCTGCGACCGAGAGAGGATCTTGCAGGTGCTCACGAACCTGATCGGGAACGCGATCAAGTTCACTCCACAGGAAGGCACCGTCACGGTCCGGGCCCAACCGAAGGGCAACGAGGTCTGGTTCTCGGTCGGTGACACCGGGGCGGGAATCCCGAGCGAAGAGCTCCCGCATATCTTCGAGCAGTTCTGGCAAGCAGCCAAGACCTCCAATTTGGGAGTTGGTCTCGGGCTCACGATCGCGAAGGGGATCATCGAGGCTCACGGGGGCCGGATCTGGGCAGAGAGCGAGATGGGCGCGGGCACGACGATCCACTTCACGCTTCCGATCGCGCGCCCCTACGATGATGCCGACGATTCGCACCGGACCGCCGGGGCCGGGGAGGCTGTGGGCAGGCGAGCCATACCGGGCGCGTCATCAGAGCGAAAGGTCGTGCTCGTGATCGACGACGAGTCGGACGCGCGAGAGGCGATGCAACAGGTGTTGGCGCTGGACGGCTATGAATCGGTCGGTGCCGCGAACGGCAAGGAAGCGCTCGTATATCTCCGAACGCACCCTGCGCCCTACGTAATCCTGCTCGATCTGGTGATGCCGGTCATGGACGGATGGGCTTTCCTCGCGGGCAGGAACCGGGATCCTGCGCTCCGACCGATTCCGGTGATCGTCATCTCAGGCCACCAGGAAGCCGAAACGCAGGCGGCCGCTGCCCACGCCGGCTTCATCCAGAAGCCGGTCCGCCCCGAGAGCCTTGCCGAGTCGATGGAGCACATGGTGCATGGGGCGCAGTAGCCCGGCCCAGAAAATCGAAGGCGCCCCTGGCCGCACACTGCGTTCCAAAGGCGCCTCACTCTCGCCCCCCCGCTCTCGTCGAGGGAGCATCTATGTCAACCGGTTCGGTCCCCCTAGCGGCCGTCCCGTGAATCGCTCACATGGCGGCTGTCCCGTAGACCAATCCGGGCTGATAGTGGGGGGGCCTCCAAAGGACCCGGATCACCGAATCCCCTGGTTCCGCAGAGAGCGTGCCAGGGGGGTCCGACGCCCTACACCGCGGCTCCCGAAGTGAAGGGCGCACCTTAGGCTACGCGTCGAAGCAAGTACCCGGCGGGACAGGAGCCGTCTGGATACGGCCCCTGCGGGACGCACAAATGAGGGCACGCCGTGTGTCTACCGGTACGGTTGCGCGGGGTCGATAGGGAATAGCACGGGTATTTCACCTGACGGAAATTTCGATCTCTCGTTAGAACGACACCATGGAGTAGAGGAAGCCTGGTGGGGTTCAACCAATGAGCGGCGGGGACCTAGGTTATGGCGCGACAATTGCATGGGGAGGTTTCGATTAAGCTTTTGTGCCCACCTGTCGATTTCTTTCCAGGTAAGCTGCACATCATTGGCCGGCGCCTTGGGGGGCGGGATCCCGGCAGCTCAATGGAGATTTCAACATGAATGATCGTATGAAGGCCTCAAGCCCCCTGTCCTCGTCGGCATGCGTTGGCGTCGCCGTCGTGCTCTCGCTCTGCATATTCCACGCGGATTCCGTCGCCAGGACGCTTCGCGTGGGCCCGAGCAGGACCTATACCACCGTGCGGGATGCCTCCCAGGCAACGCAAGACGGCGATACGGTGCTGGTCGATGCCGGGGTCTACAGCGCGGACGTGACCGAGTGGACTTCGAACAATCTCGTCGTTCGCGGGGTCGGCGGCCGCGCCTACATGCGCTCCGACGGGGTCGTCGAGCAGGACAAGGGGATTTGGGTCTTCTACGGGACGAACTTCACCGCGGAGAACATCGAATTCTCCGGCGCCGCCTCGGTCTCGGGCTGGAACGGCGCCGGGATCCGGTTCGACACGCCGGGGAACCTGGTCCTTCGAAACTGCTATTTTCACGACAACGAGGACGGGATCCTGGGCGGGGCCGATTCGATCCTGATCGAATACAGCGTTTTCGATCACAACGGCCACGGGGACGGCCAATCCCACAACATGTACGTCCACGGCAGGAGCTTCACGATCCGATACTCCTACACCCACCGAGCATGGATCGGGCACAACATCAAGACGCGCGCGCGGAATAACTACATTCTATACAACCGCATCATGGACGAAGCCGACGGGGAGTCGAGCTACAGCATTGATATTCCGGATTGCGGCCGGTCCTACGTCATCGGAAACGTGATCGAGCAGGGCCCGAGCTCGGTCAACAGCTCCATGCTTGCCTATGGAATGGAGAGCCAGCTCGGCGTCAACGACCTCTACGTGATGAGCAACACCCTCGTGAACAACCTGGGCAGTGGGACCTTCATGAGATTGCGCGCCGGCTCCATCGTCAAAGCGATGAACAACATTTTTTACGGCCCGGGCACCTATTGGTCCAGCGGGTCCACGGTGACCGAGAGCAGCAACTATTTCGAGCCCTCGTTCAACAACTCGCCCAGGTTCGCGAACCCGGCAGCGTACGACTTCCACCTCACTTCCATCTCGCCGTCGTCGGTCCTGAACGCGGGCGCGTTGCCCGGCATCTCCTCCACCGGGTACATCCTCACCCCCACCAGCCAGTACGTCTACGATGCGCAGGGGAAGACGCGATCCCTATTGGGCCTGCTCGATCTCGGCGCGTTCGAGTACACGGCCCCGGGTGGGCCCGACGTGGCCTATCCTGCCCCGATCCGGGACCTGAGATACCGCTGAAGAGAGTGGACCCGGCAGCTCCGTAGCCCGGGATCCATCGGGGGTGCGATGCACGAGATGCTCCGGGTCGCGCTCATCCTGGGCGCTCTGATCCTCCTGCCGATCGCGTTATACCACCGGATCAAATCACAGGCGACGGGCGAAAGGCTCGACCGCGGCCAGGAAGGGCTCTTCATTCTGCTGACCCTCCGGCCGGTCGGGTTGGTCTTCGTGCTTGCTCTTCTCATGTGGATGATCGATCCGTCGCGGCTGGCCTGGTCCTACGTGGAGCTGCCGAATCGGCTCCGGGTGATGGGGCTCTGCATCGGGGCCGTGGCGGGGGTGTTGTGGATCTGGACCTTCCGAACCCTGGGACCGAATCTGACCGACACGGTCGTCACGAGGAAGGAGCATACGCTCGTGACGAGCGGTCCCTACCGCTGGGTACGTCACCCGTTCTACGATTCGTTGGCCCTCTTCGTGGCGGCGGTTTTTCTCATCACGGCCAACTGGTTCCTGTTTGCCACCGGGGTGCTGGTGCTCGCGCTGATCTTGCTCCGCACACGTAAAGAGGAGCAGAATCTGGCGGCTCGCTTCGGCGATGAGTACCGAGCGTATCGGGAGCGCACGGGGCGCTTCTTGCCGAAGGGGTGACCATGGAGGGTACCCTCGATGGCTCGAGACGAGCCTCTTCGCAAACATCTCCTGAAGCTTCTGGACTGGGAAGACGCGCACGTCGGTTTCGATGCGGCGGTGAAGGGGATCGCTCCCGCATTCCAAGGCACCACGCCGCACGACCTGCCTCACTCGCCGTGGCAGCTTCTCGAGCATTTGCGGCTCACGCAGCACGACATCCTCGACTTCTGCCGGAACCCGGCTTATGCGGAGCGGGCGTGGCCCGAGGAATACTGGCCGTCGGGCGCAGGTCCGCCCACAGGGGAGGCGTGGGATGAAAGCATCGCCGCCTTTCGCCGCGACCGCGAGGCGCTGAAGAAACTGGCCGCGGACTCCGCCGTGGACCTCTTCGCGCGGATTCCGCACGGCGCGGGCCAGACCTACTTACGTGAGGTCCTCCTGGTCGCCGACCATAACGCCTACCACGTGGGTCAACTGGTCTTGGTCCGGCGCGGTCTCGGAATATGGCCGCCGAAATAGCGGGGTGCCGGCCCCTTCCATGACCGCAGCAGACTCCGGAATCCCCATCGCGTGTAACCTCGACGCGTTTTCCGCGTCGGAGCGAGAGCGCCACGCCTCGCTGCTCCAGAAGTTGGGCGGGAGAATCCTGGAGAGGCGCGAGCTTTCGGACGGCTACGCATTCCGATTCGCGGCGGAAGCAGGCGCGATCGCGGAGCTCGCAGAATGGATCGGTCTCGAGCGGATGTGCTGCCCCTTTCTGCGGTTCTCGGTCGAGGTCGAGCCGAATGGAGGCCCGGTGTGGCTCAAGCTGACGGGCGGGGCCCAGGTCAAGGCCTTCGTTGGCTCGGCGTTCCGCGCCCTGCGGTAGGAGCCCCGCGGCGCCCCGGGGCGATCGGATCCCGTCCCCGTGGTATCCTACGCGCTCCTATGGTCGACCAAATAGTCGAGGCCTGGCGCACCAACCATCGAATCAACCTTCGCCTGATCGAACGCATCAGCGACGCCGGGATGCGGTGCACGCTCTCCACGCGCGGCGGCCGCAATGTCGTCCGTCAATTCGCCCACCTCCACAACGTGCGTGTCTGGCACCTGAATCGCCGGGCGAAGTCCCTCGCGAAGGGAGCCCGGACCTTCGCTACGTACGATGAGCCCGACCGAAGAGCCCTCGTCGCGGCCATGAGCGATTCCGCGCGACGCGTCGAGGATCTGTTTCGCCTTGCGAGCGAAGGCGCCCCCGGCGTCCGAACGATCAAGCGTGGCCTCATCCCGTACCTGGCGTACTTCATCGCGCATGAGAGCCATCACCGGGGCAACATCCTGCTCACGTTGAAGCAGTGCGGCCATCCGGTCGATTCCACGACCCGGTATGCCATCTGGGACTGGGACAGGATTTGACGGGGGAGAGGGGGTACTCCATGAGCCGTGCTCTCGCAGCGATTTTTCTCCTCGGCCTCTGCACCGCGGGCCCGGTCTCGCGCGCTGCGGCGCAGGCGACGCCGGGGGTGCGCGACGGCGGGGGCGCGCGAGAGCGCGACGCGTCCGCCTCCGAGGCGACCACGCTCGTGCGCCTCGAGAATGAATGGGCCAGGGCCTTGGTACGGCGTGACGCGACGGTCTTTCGCCGGCTCCTTGCGAAGGGATTCGTGTACACGGAGAACGACCGCATGATGGGGGGCGGCGCGGTTGTGCGTGAACTGACCGCCGGGACCGACAGCGTGCAGTTTGCGCGCAATAAGAACATGCGCGTCCACTCCTTCGGCACGACGGCGGTGGTCACAGGCTGGCTGGTCGTGCGGGGGCGCGGCGCCGACGGTCCGTTCAACCGTCGATACCGCTTCACCGACACCTGGGTCCGCGGCAGGGACGGGTGGGTAATCGTGGCCGCGCACGATTACCTCGTACCAAGGGGAGCTGGATCGAAGCCGAAATGAGGGCCGCGCCCATGTTCATCGGTCATTATGGTGTGAGCTTCGCGGGGAAGAGCGCCGATCGGTCGCTCTCGCTCTGGGCGGTCGCTGCCCTGATCACGCTGAGCCTCGTCGGTGGCTGCGCTTCGGGGATTCACCCCGCGATCGACGCGCCCACCCATTTTCTGGTGCGCGCTCCCGACGGCAGGGCTGTGGAGCCCACTCCCGGGGATGAATGCAAGAATCCCATGATTGATCCACGCGACGGCGCGCCCCTGATTCTGGTCCGTTCGGCGGGCGGACGAGGCGACTACCAGGTTCCCGTCGCTCGCTACGGGGTCCGCAAGGGCGAGCTCCTGCGGCTGGAGTGCGGAACCGGGAATGTGGTCGGGATCGTCAGGCGCTGATCTGGCACCCCTGGAGGCAACACATGCTGAGTCTTGTCTACGCGGCAACCTGCGCGGGTCTCTTCGCCGGCGCCGCACTCTTCGTGAGCGCGGTCCAGCATCCGGCGCGAATCTCCCGCGGGGCAGAGTTCGCCGTGAAAGAGTTCGTGGCGAGCTATCCCAGAGCCGCGGTGATGCAATCCATCCTGGCGGTGATCGGTACGGCCACGGGTCTGTGGTCGGCCTGGCTGCGGCACGACGCCTGGCTCGCGCTGGCTGCGATTCTTCTGGCGTCCGCGATTCCCTTCACTCTTCTTGTGATCCTTCCTACGAACAAGCGATTGCTCGACCCGAGCCTGGATCCTCGAGGGCAAGAGGCCCCGGGGCTGCTCGCACGGTGGGGGCACCTTCATGCGGCACGAACTGCGGCCGGCGTCATCGCGTTCGCCATCTTCCTGGCGCGTTTCTGAAACGCGAGGGAAGTAAGATGGGTGCGACCCTGGGCTTCCGGGATCCGGGCGCGAGGGCCGCCGCCCTGCCTACAACGTTTTCAGAAACGCGATGACCGCCTCCCGCTCCTTCGGCTTGAGCGCCTTGAAACGATCCCGTGTCCCGGATCCTTCGCCTCCGTGCAGCTCGATCGCCTGCTCGAGCGTCGCAGCGCGGCCATCGTGAAGGAAATGTGACGAGAGATGCACGCCGATGAGAGGCTCGGTCCTGAACTCGGACGGGGTCGCGAGGCCGAGGCAAATATCCGCCAGATCCGGGCCCATGTCGTGCAAGAGGAGGTCGGTGTAGGCGAAGAAAGTCTTCCGGTTGAGCGCACGCACGGGGTTCTTCCCCGTGCGAAGCCTCGGGAGATGGCAGGAAGCGCATCCGATGTGAGCGAAAAGCTTCTCGCCCCTCTTGGCTGCTTCGGTCCGTCGCAAGGGCGAAGGCGGGGCCAAGAACCGCAGGAAGTCGTTCGTGAGATCGAGGGCCTCTTGGTTGATCTCGGGATCGGGGGTGGGATCGACCCCCGCGGGAATGGAGTCACCCCCGATCGATTCCTCGGTGGGCGCGGCAGGATTCGTGATGCCCTGCTCTATGACGAACGCGCCCGCGTTGAATTCGTTCAGATTCGGCACGAAGCCCTTGCGCCCGAACCGTCCTATGCGTCCATCCACGAACCGGTTGGGCCGCCCGGAAATCCCGTCGTGGTTCCGGTCGTCCGGATCCGCATAGGAGATGAGGTCTGAGTCGGGTACGGCATCGAGGAGGCCACGGCCGAAAATCGCCGGCGAGCTCCGTAGGCCGCGCCCGGTGGTGTCCTCAGGTATGGGCTCCCGCTCGATTCCCAATGCCGCCTTGAGCGCGGGCGTCACCTCCTGCTGAAACACGGGGCCACCTTCCGCCGCGAGCATATCGCAGTTCCCATCGACGTGGAAGGCGGTGGCATGCACCTCCACCTCGTCACCGCTTCCCCCCGCCACAGGGTTTTCATGGCACTCCCCACAGGCGGCGGAGTTGAAGAGCGGACCAAGCCCGGTTTCCGGCGTGAACACGCTGTCGAAGACCGCCCGGCCGCGCCGGAATTGGTCGCGCTGCTCGGGAGTCAGCCCCGAGATCGGATCGCCGGGGTGCACGAACCTCGCGCAGCCGCTCGCGGCGATGCCGAGGAGGAAGAATGAGGTGACCGTCGCGCGCCTCACCGGGCGGCGACCTTCTCGATACGATCCGCGAAGAGCTTTCCGTCGGACGCGTAGCACAGCGCTCGGCAGATGTCGCCGCGCTTGAGGTCGGTCAGCGCTGCGCCGCCCCCCGCGACCTGGGCGTTGTGTGAGGCCAGGAGACGCAGGAGACGCAGCGACATGCCGACACCGGTCACCATTTCGAACGATCCGCTCTTCGGCTGTACGGCGTGGATGGTGCCTTGAACCCATGTGTAGGTGGGCGGCTGCTGCGCGTCGGCGGCAAGGAGGGCGGATGCCAGAAGGATAAGGACCGCCGCCATCGTGAGACGTTTCATTTGAGGCCTCCCTTCACAAGGACACCCCCAACGCATCCTACCCTATCCGGGTAAGCGAAGGTCCCGCAATTTTATACCGCGAACGACCCGTGGCCGAGAGGGACCACGCGGGTTGGGCGCGGAGCCCGCGCGAGGCCCAGGGAGGCTCTATGGGACCACCCGGGAGACCACCTGGCGTCGGCATATCAGGGTTTCCCTGACCCCATTTTCCGAGTTCTCCCGATGGCGCACTTCGGTCACCTCAACGACCTTCCTTCAGCAGTGGCAGGGTTCGCTAGCATCTCGGTCAGCGCCTACTGGCGACCTAAACCTCTAGCGTAATCCCCCCAAGCCTCGGGGTCACCCCGGGCGCGACCAGAGGGACCGGCGCCCTGCCACTTCCTACGCTTGTTACTTCCTCACGGGTATATCCTCGGCTGTGCGACAAAACTCCGATCTTGCTAAAGGGACATCCGCCGGGGAATTCTGAAATGGATGCTGCAAGCAAGGCAATCGTCTGGCAGCAGTTCGGGGCCGCTATCGACATGCTCGAGAACGCTCTGCTCGCCTGTCCCGAGGAGCTGTGGGGCGACCGCACGCGAAAGCCCGAATACTGGTATCTCGTGTATCACACGCTCTTCTTCCTCGACTTTTACCTTTCCGACTCGGCCGAGGGATTCGCTCCTCCCGCTCCCTTCACCCTTACCGAGCTGGACCCGGCGGGGGTGCTCCCGGAGCGGGTGTATACGAAAGACGAGCTTCAACGCTATCTCGCCCACGGCCGGAGAAAGTGCCGAGCAACGATCGAAGCTCTGACGGAGGAGGGGGCCCTTCAACGCCGTAGATTCGGGTCGGTTGACGGCAGCGTCTCGGAGCTGCTCCTCTACAACATGCGGCACGTTCAGCACCATGCCGCGCAGCTGAACCTCATTCTCCGGCAGACAATTGATTCGGCCCCGCGTTGGGTCGGCAGGACGAAGATCGAGCTCAGCGCCGATTGAGCGCCGAGAGCGTCCTACGTGCTATTCCTACGTGCTATAATGACGCAGGGTAATCGGGCCTGGGCCCGACGCGGTACGCTCGGCGTTGTGAGGGGAGTCGCAGTGACCGAGGGATCTCGTATGTGCTTTGCCCATAACGCTCCCGCCCAAGAGGCGGAACCGTGATCCGCGCACTCATCGCCGACGATCATGCCGTCCTCCGGCGCGGCCTAGCCGAAGTGCTGGGCGAGGCCAGGGACATCGTCGTTCAAGGCGAAGCGGGGAGTTGCCGGGAGGTGTTGGCAAAACTCCGGCAGGGTGAATGGGATGTGGTCGTGCTCGATCTCAACTTCCCCGACGGAAACGGCCTCGATCTGCTCCGCGAAATCAAGCGCCAGCGTCCGAAGCTCCCGATCCTCATCCTGACCATAGCCTCCGAGGACCAATACGCGGTCCGCGCGCTCCGGTCCGGCGCTTCGGGATACCTGACCAAGGAGAGCGCTCCCGAGGAGCTGGTTCAAGCGGTCCGGAAGGTCGTGTCGGGGGGACGGTACGTGAGCCCGCGGCTAGCCGAGCGCCTCGCCCTCATGATAGATCGCGACGCCGACCGGCCCCCGCATGATCAGCTTTCCGAGCGGGAATATCAGGTCTTCCGGCTCCTTGCCTCCGGCCACGCCGTTTCGGAGGTCGCCGAGGAGCTTCACCTGAGCGTGAAAACCATCAGCACCTATCGCTCGCGCGTCCTCGAGAAGATGAGCCTCCGCACGAATGCCGACCTGACCGTGTACGCGGTCCGAAACCACCTCGTCGAGTAGCTGACCAGCAAGACTGCTCGCCTCCGGCTCGCCCGTATCCGATTCCGTCTGACACTGGCTTGGGAGTCCGTCCGACGCGGAAATCAGTGGCACGCTGATTCTCACGATACCGTACGGCTTCGTAGGATTTGACCCGAGCATCACGCTGATCACGTCAATTTGAGGGGTCCCAAAGACGGTCCTATTGCGAGTGAATCCTCCCTGGACCGGCTTTGGCGGCTAGGGACCCGGCGGCGTTCGGCAGTCGGGTCCCGCATAATCGACGCGCATCTCCACCGCGCGCATGGGCGGGCGTCGGGGTGCGCTAGGCAAACGAGGAGCGGGGGCCAGCCGGTCTCGCTCGATAGGACGGCAGGCTCGAGCTTCCGATTCGGAGCAGGCGGCGCGCTCCAGCGTGCGCCGACCCGGTTAGCCAGGGTCGGGCACATTCTCCTTGGCCGACACCGCGCGCGATCTCTCGATCCAGCTCGATCCCGCTCCTCGATGGGGGGCCCGGGCGGTGGGCGTGGCCGGTGACCGGACACGCTGGCCCGCGACAACCTTTTCCGAGCGATTCGGCTCGGAAGAGCGCGTTCAAGGTCGGCACCGCGATGCCGTGGAGAAGCCTATCCGGTCGCGCGTTTCTTGACGTGGTTCGCGCATCGGAATTCAGGATGGTGGGCTTCTTGCGGACACCCTCCCGCCCCGGGCAGCCCCGAGTCTGCTAACCAGCTGCGATGAACAGGCTGGTTGAAATACGTTCGTATAACCTGACGCCTGGGAGTCGCGTCGAGTTTCATCGCTTGGTGTCTGAAGTGTCCCTCCCCATGCTGAAACGATGGGGTGTTGATGTGGTTGCGTTTGGTCCTTCCCCTCACGACACAAGCTCCTACTACCTCATCCGAGCATATGACAGCCTGGAACATCGCCAATCGAGCCAGGATGCTTTCTACGGAAGCGCTGAATGGCGACAAGGGCCACGCGAGAAGATCATCTCCCTCATTGAGAGCGAAACCTCGGTCGTTATCGAGATGGATTCGTCGACGGTAGATTCCCTTCGAAAGAGCGCGGAGGATCGACCCTGAAGGTCGCGGGAGCGTCCTGAGCCGGGACTCGGATGAGAGACCCCTCGCACCCGAGTTCCGCCCCGGCCAACCTCTGGACGGTGATCGCCGTCGGAACCGTAGCGTATGCGGCCTGTGACATGGCGCATGAGGTACTCGGCCACGGCCTCGCATGCGCTCTGACCGGCGTTCGAGCGCTGTCCCTTTCCACCGTCGCACTGCAGACAGGCACCAGCAGTCGCTTCGTTGCGGCGGCGGGCTCCATTGCCAATGTGGTCGTGGGCGCGCTCGCCATGTGGTTGTTTCGCCGCGGAACGACGTTCAGCGCGTTGCGTTACTTCTTGTGGCTCTTCACCTCGGTCAACTTGCTGAACGGCACCGGATATCTGCTGTTCTCCGGGGTGCTCGATCTCGGGGACTGGGCCGTGGTCATCTCCGGGCTTCAGCCCCACGGGGCGTGGCGCGCCGTCATCACGGTGGCGGGCGCCGCACTGTACTTTGGCGCGGTCAGGCTCATTTCTGCCAATGCGATCTCCCTGGTCCGGAACGGTCAGGTGGATCGAAAGGAATGGCCCCGCCTGGTCTTTCCGGCGTACGTGGCGGGTGGGCTGCTCTTGGTCGCGGGGTCGACGCTCAATCGGGTCGGCCCCAGTCTGATCTTGCTCTCGGGCGTGAGCAGCGGCTTCGGCGCCATGGCAGGGCTCCTATTCGTCCCGAGACTCGTAGAGGAACGGACCGTGGGATCGGCGGGCGTGGCGGGCCCGGTTTCTCCGCTGCGTTTCAGCCCCGGCTGGGTGGTCGCTGGGATCTTGGTCGCCCTGGTGTTCGTGGCACTCCTCGGACCGGGCATCCGCTTCTCGGGATCGCATGAGTGACAGCTTGAGAAGAAGTATCCAAGGTTTCGGATCAAGCCGCCAACCGAGTTTCCGTGGGGTCGAGAAGTCCACTTCATCGATCTGGCCGGCGTTTGCTGGCACGTCGGAGCACGTTGAAGAACCCTAGCGCTCCGCGAAGTCCAATTCCCACGCGGCTACTGCCTGCCAAGAGCCGTCGGACCCGTAAATGATCCCCTCCTCGAGTTTCAGATGATCGGTCAGATGCTCGGCGAGACCGAGCGTTCCCTCGGTTTCGCGCCCGCCTTTCTCCGAGGCTCCGAGGCCACCGAGCCCACCGAGGGTACCGGGCTGTCCGCGAAACCCGCTTCCCGACCCAGAGCTTGTGACTACCTCTCCTTCCAAATCGAGGAATGAGCTGAGGTGCCATTCAGCCGCCAAGGATGCCTCGAACGTGTTCCGCAGATTGACGCCGGGCGGGCTCCCGACGAAGGTGTAGAGCGCTTCGAGATCGAGATCCACATGCACGAACTCCTTGCTGATGATGCCGCCGAGGGAGTAGTCGGCCTTGCCGGTACCGATTTCCTCGTGCTTGGCGGTTGGCCACTTTGCGCTCCCTTCCACAGCAAGGGCGGGCCGGTTCCTGCGCTCCCCGAGAAACTCCCAAGCCACGGTCGTCTCGAGATCGCCGACTCCACGGACCGTGCGCCCAGCGTTCTTGTCGCGAATCGAGACGTAGCTCGGCTCGAACGTGAATCCGAGCGCATCCGAGGGTTCGAATTCCAGGAGGAAGGGGAAACCGTATTCCGTCTGGTCGCCGTCGCTTTCGTATTCGATACCCGATCCGATCACCAAGGCAAGCTCGCGCAATCGCTTCGTTTTCACGATCGTCGCAGAGGCCGGCTGGGCGATGGCGACCAGGCAGAAAAGGATGAGGAAGGTCGCGGCCCCCAGCCGCTCCCGCCTCACGGCCGAATCGATAGCGCGTGGCGGAACACATCCCGCGGGTCCCACCGCGCCTTGATCCGCTGTAGGCGCGGGTAGTTCGCCTTGTAATACAGTGTGTGCCAGGGCACGCCCGAGGTGTTCAGCACCGGGTCCGGGAGGTCGGTGTCGGGATGATTGATGAATGCCCCGTCGTAGGCCTCGCTGGGCACTGGCACACCCCCGCTCTCCGCAAGCAGGTCTCGGTAGAATGCCCGCACCCATCTCAGGTTCTTCTCCTCTTCCCGCGGATTCAGCCAGCCGGTGGTGCACGCCATGTCGAGAATCGAATCTCGATGAGCGGAGGCGGTCGCATCGGGCGCGACGGTGTTGATCCGCCCGCCATAGGTCGCGAGCCCCAGCATGCCGCCCATGACGTCGTGGTCGGTGCGCGTCAGGTAATCGTACGCCACGCCGATCTGGCGATCGGTCAACCGTTTCTTGAGCAACGCGTCCTTCACCTTGACACTCACCCCGCCCGGCGGCGCGGCGAACAAATCGGGGAATGGATTCAGGGCGAACTCGAGCCAGGACATCCGCGCGAGCTCTCGGCCGTGCGGTGCGAGGACCCCTTCGCTCAGCGCCGCCAGATGGTCATCCACCTGTCGCTCGGCGGCGGCGCCGGCCGTGGTCACGCCGCGGACGACGATCTTTCCGAGCTGCTTACGATGAATCTCGAACAGGGTCCAGAGGGACGCATTCGGCGAATCGGCGTTGCTGTTTCGCTCGCACCAGACGCCGTGGTTCCTGAGGAGTCGCAGGAATGCCGGCTCGTCCATGTCGCTCCAGCTCCATTCCGCCTTGAAGGTCGTGATCGACTCCGGCGCGCGAGGCAAGAGCCCGGCGGGATCCTCTCCGGATGCTTCGGGCGATCGGAACCAGTACCGGGTGACGACGCCGAAGTTGCCACCGCCCCCGCCGGTATGGGCCCACCAGAGGTCGCGATGCGGGTCGGACGTCTCCCGGGTCGCCACCACGCCGCTCGCCCGTCCGCCCTCGTCCACCGTGACCACCTCGACCGCATACAAATAATCCGCTGCGAGGCCGAGCTGGCGGCAGAGGAAGCCAAAGGCGCCACCGGACACATGCCCGCCCATGCCGATCTCCGGATACTCACCGAGCGGTATCACGACTCCCCACGTCTCGAACAGCGCCCGGAACGTCTCGCCCACCGTGGCGCCGGCCTCGACGGCCACGGCGCCCCTTTCCGCGTCGTAATACACGCGCTTCATGGGCGAGACGTCGATGATCACCCGCACCCCGGCATCCGATACGAAACCCTCGAGGCAGTGGCCGCCACTCGTCACGGCGAGTCGGCGTCCTTGCATCAAGGCTTCCTCGACCGCTGATACCACCTGATCGGTCGAGCAGACCAACCGGACGTAGTCCGGGCTCGCGCGGAACCGCTTATTGAAGCGCTTATCGACCACCGCGAGATACCGCGGATCGCCGGGACCAATTCTGATGGATTCGATCCGTGTGTCGTCGGTCGTTTGTCGTGCCGACATCGTCTCCCCTGGCCTTCCGTCCGCTCTCGTCCGACACATAACCGAGACGATCGCCGACAGGAAAATCTGCGGTACACTGATTTTCGCGAGCCGGTAATTTCTCGGAGGATTTAACGCAGACTTGGTCCCGTTTCGCAATGACATCGCGGGGCGCCGGGAATTTCTCGGCCGCCGCCGCACGAGCTCGACACAGCGGAGGGGACGAGTGATACGGGTCCTCGCGACCACGCGAGAGATCGGAGACGGTATTCGGGGTCATGGCGCGCCCCCTTTGCGCGCGACCGTCCGCTCGTTCGAGCTCCCGTGCCTCACGTGGATCGCCAGGCCGTCCGCAGAACGGTAGCCGGAACCGGATTGCTCTTCGATGGCGTCGACACCGGGGAGCGCAAGTACCTAGGATCCTGCTTCAGCCTTCTCGAGCCCATGGTATTTGTGACCGCGGCCCACTGCATAGAAGGAGTCCCGCTGGAACGACTCCGGGTCAATCACCATGGCGGTCCCCCGCCCGACCTGTTCACTGCTGTTCAACGCATCGAATGGGTTCTTGAAGCGGATCTTGCGGTGTTTCAGACGGACGCCCCAGGCGCGAGGTGGGCGGCGCCGTTTAGCCGAGTTAAGTACGCGGCTGATTTCGGCGAAGAGGTCTGTGCGTTCGGTTATCCAGTGGATTTGATTTCACCGATCTCGGTCAAGGTGACCCCTCGGTTCTTCCGAGGGACGGTGCTGCGCCCGTTTCTCTTTGAGCGTGACGGTCGTCGATATTCGGCTTTCGAGCTAAGTTTCGCTTGCCCGCCAGGGTTGAGCGGGGGCCCGCTTTTCTTGGCGGAGGATCCAGCCACCGTGATCGGTGTCGTAACCGAGAACTTTGAAACAATCGCGGTTCGTGATGAGGTAGTTGAAGAGAAGCGGCCCGGGGAGGTTGTTCGCCATGAAGCACGTCACGTCATCACGTTCGGCGTCGCAGCGAACATCTTTAGCGCGTGCGATGCGATCGAGAAGATTCTCGGGCGACGATTACCGGACCCCGAACCG
>VBOW01000029.1:46725-49751 GCA_005893275.1 Candidatus Eisenbacteria bacterium
GAAACTTGTCGAATCGCGAACCCGCCTAGTGGAAAAGTGGCTTCGAGAGAGGCCAAGGACTTACGGAGTTTTTCCTTCGCCTGGCTCTCCGAGTGAGGGTAGTCTACGCTCCATGAGGACCGTTCCGTGCCGTCAATAGGTTCGGCTTGGCCAGTTGAGCGCGTCGTTTTCGTGGTTTCCCTCCTGCCCCTTGGCTGGTTTTTCTTTCGGGCGATTCCACGCGGCGAGCGTGTGCAAGCACTCCTGGCCATTCCTAAGGCGCTCCTAGCCATACTGCTATTCATCGCGTGGGTGCTTTTCTGGCCAGACTTTTCGTGCGGCACCCATGTTCCCCTGACGGATCCACCAGCATACGAGGACACCTACTAAATCCGCTCGACCTATGCCGTGCAAATCGATCTCTATGAAGCTTCGGGCTCAGATCCTGAGCCGAGACAACGCAGCGCGAGTACACCAAGGCGGGGAGGCCAGGGTTACTGCTTCACGACATGCGGAGGAGCGCGGCGCGCAACATGAGCCAGGAGGGGATGCCTCAGCACCTCGTGATGAAGGCCACGGGGCACAAGACGGTCGAGATGTTCCACCGGTACGCGATCGTGTCTCAGGCGGATTTGGAGGAGGCGCTCGGGCGAGTGGCGGACAAGGACAGCGCGCCGCGGGGAGAATGACGACGGGCCGGAATCGTGATCCGGCCCGCCACCCAGAACACCTTCACCTCGCCGATACAGCGCAACTCCACTGAAGCTTGTCCGACTTGTGGCGATTGTTCTCCCACTGCAACGGCTGCAAGTTACTCAATGCGTCGGTGCCATTCGCGGCCACAGGGGTTATGTGATCGATTTCCCAGCCGGAGTTGGTCTGCATCCCGTACGCGGCCTTCCGAATCAGCGCGCCGCACGCATCTATCCGCTCGACGTTTGGATCGTGACCCGCTATGGCACGTCCTTTGTTCCAGACTGCATTGATGATCGAGGGATCGAATGATCCACCAGATACAGTCGTGTTCCGGTAACGCATTTTGGACTCCTTGGTCGATGTTGAACTTCGTCTGTTGGAAGGTCGAATAAAAGAATTGATTGCGGGCGGTGCGCGAGGTAGTTTGCGGAAAGCCCCACTGCCGTGGCTTCCGTTCATGGCGAAGATCTCCTTGACCAGGGGGTTTTGGGGTTCTTGGCCTGGGGTGTTTGCGCACCCCGGGCCATCTTGTTGCCTACGGCTCCAGCTTAAACTCAGCCCTCCTCTTCATCCGCTCATCGAACCGCCGACGGGCCTGCTCTAACTCGCGTTGAAGCGCCGAGAAAATCCGATCCACATCCGTGGAGTTGAATTCGTAGACGCCTTTGTTGCTGCAATTGCCCAGCACCCGTAGCTTCTCGATCACCAAGCGAGTGCGGCGCTCCGCGACGCGCACGAAGCGCGCGCGCCGGATCTCCCGTTTCGTTTCAGTAGAACCTTTTTCGTTATTCGGATTCTCAGTCATATCCGAGGCGACACAATAGGGCAAGGGAAAGCTCAGGTGCAACGGAATTCGCGCCGATAATGCCGGGAAAGCGCACCGACCCGCCTCCGAATTCTCCTTATCTGATATCAATAGATCAAAAACGCGTGGATCGGTGGGGCAACGCTGTCCATTAAATGCGCTGCATGCCAACAAGTTATGGCTCATTGCCGCGACACGGTTACCGCTTGGACTCAAGCGGCTTGTGGTCAAGGATCCGACAAACTGTTACAGGTGACGAACTTAATGCAGATTACAGCAGGGGACTAGCGGGGGCGTGTGAGCGAGTCGGCGCTCACGTTGAATCCAGCAGCTTGTAATTCCTGCACCATTTTAAACTTCCACGCACCGGCCGGGTCGATTGGCTCGTAGACCACACCGAAGATATCGCTCGGCATCTCGGGGTTCCCCTTCCGCAGGACGAGTACGCGGCTCCGCCCCAGGAACCCGTAGAAGAATCCGAGTTCCACGAGGACGTTCTGGCGGGCGCGAAGCTGGACATCGCCGTCCCCCCTGGCGCGCCCTTCATCATCTTCAGACATGATGACGACCGCGAATCCCGAGCGCGGTGCGTTGGTCTCGACTTTCTCTACGAGCGTGCGGCCCAGATTGACCCGCTCGTGGATGATCAGCGGCTCCAACCCGATCTGCTGGATTACCCGAGCGACCTCCGCGAGGGCCTGCCCATCGTGGCCATGGACGACAAAGACCTCGTGCCCGATCCCGGGCGTCGCCCGCTGTGGGCGCGCCTCCGTGGTGGGATGGTCGTGCAGCTTCTCTTCAAGGCGGTTGATCAATCCCTCGAGCACGGCCCTCGCCTCAGGGACTCCTCCCTCGAAGCGCTGTTGTACCTCCCACTCGGAGGTGACCATGGTCGGGGGTCCCGAGGTTATCTGGAAGTATTGGTGGTCGCCATATTCCGGGGATTGCGGGCCGAAGATTTCCAGGACCGTATCCCGAATGTCCGATTCGACCGTGTCCACCCTCGTGGAGTCAAAACGGTCGCCGTCCGTCAGCAGTTTCTCCACAGCGCTGATCCGGCGGCGTAGCTTCTCGATGCCGCGCTCGATCTCCTCCCGACTCTGGAAAACCTTCGGGACCGGTAGTGGCGGCGGCGTGTACTTCCGACTCGGTGACAATTCGAACCCCCATGCTGCCCGTTGCGCGCCGCGCGGCGCTCGTCCACTGCCCGGTCCGTCCGCCCGTGATGGCCGGGGAGCCGACCGGGTAGTCGAGGGGGAGTCGAGCCGACGGCTCCCCGGTGCCGAACCGTACGTCGCGTCATACGCTGACCCGCCGGGTGGCTCCCCGGCGGCGCGCCCGAGAATTTTCTCGAAGTGCGCTCCGGCGCGTCCGTACGCGCTGCGTCGATATGGTGCGGAAGGGGGGACTTGAACCCCCACGAGATTGCTCCCACTGGACCCTGAACCCAGCGCGTCTGCCAATTCCGCCACTTCCGCACCGAAAGTGTTCTGGCTGGGCCACCTAAACTACACTAGGATGCCCGGACCAATCAACCGGATGCGCC
>VBOW01000030.1 GCA_005893275.1 Candidatus Eisenbacteria bacterium
CGCGGCGTCGGACGCACGCTCGAGCGACTCGAGGCTCGGGGTGAGCGTCACGACCCCTTCGAGCGCGTCACGAGGCGAAAGCCCGCCAAGCTCCGGCAACGCCTCGAGAGCGTAGAGCACCAGGGCGGTGCACCCCCGGTAGCGAATGTTCCTCACCGCGTGAAGGAATTCCGGATCGAGCCAGACCGGATCCACCCACTCCAGAAACGTGCGCGCGGGGCTGGCGGTCGAGAGGACGAGCTTCGAATCAATCTCCTCGCCGCTCTCGAGCACCACCCCGGAGACGGCGTCCTCCCGCACGCGGACGCCGGCGACGGGTGCGCCCGCGCGAACGGTGACGCCCTCCGCCCGCGCGGCCTTTTCCGCTGCTTCGGTGAACGCAGCCGGCCCCGCGCGCCAGGGAACGCGACCACGCACCGAGCCGGCCGGCGCACCAACCAGGTGGTGGAGCAGGACGAAGCCGGTGGCACCCGAGCGCGGCCCCTGCTGGAGGTCCTGCACTCCCCCCGCCGCCACGGCGGCCTTGAGGGGCGCGCACTCGAACCAATCGTCGAGTATTTCCCAGACCGACATCGGAAGCGTGCGGAGGAATTCGACCATATCCACGCGTCCCAGCGCCCGGAACCTACGGCCGATCCCGAGAAGCGGAAGGATCTCGCCCAGCGACCGCGCGTCGATGTCGGGCGCTGGGGTTTGGTAGAGGACCTCGAGGAACCCCGCCAGCTTTCTCAGGCGGGCTGTGAACGCGGGCCACTTCGAGGCATCCCTCCCGGAGTGGGCCCGGATCGCGTCCGCGGCCCGGACCGCATTCCGCGAAAGGGTGAGGGCTCTGCCCGGTTCGAGGACCACCGACACCGGGGAGTCCAGGGCGGCTCGTGCCAGCGTGCGGAGACCCAGCGTCCGGGCGACGACCGGGGGCACCCAGCCTGGATCCAGGCCGAGCGGAGCCGCGCGGAACCCGGGAGCGAATTCGACCAGCCGGCCCTGACCTCCGGGCGTTTCGTTGCGTTCGAGCAGCAGGACCTTGAGCCCGGCTCGTCCGAGCGAGGTCGCGGCCACGAGCCCGTTCGCGCCGGCGCCGATGACGACCGCTTCGAACCCGCGCATCGTCATCGCGAGTCCCTCAAAATCTCGAGGGCGGCCAACCGTCCCGAGGCGCCCATGATCCCGCCTCCAGGGTGCGTCCCGGCTCCGCATTGCCAGTAGCCCCGGATGGGGGTCCGGTATTTCGCCCATGCCGGAACAGGCCGGAGAAAGAAGAGCTGCTGCAGCGCGAGCTCGCCCTGGAAAATGTTCCCCTCGGAGAGCCCGGTGATGCGCTCGATGTCGGCCGGCGTCAGCACCTGCCGGTGGAGGATGAGCGATTCGATGTTGGGCGCATAGCGCGCCAGCGTCCGCACCACGGCGTCGCCAAACGCCTCGCGCCTGGCGTCGGTCCAGCCCCCGTTGAGATGGTAGGGAGCGTACTGGACGAAGATGCTCATGACGTGCTTCCCGGGCGGCGCCATGCCTGGATCGATCATGGACGGGATCACGATGTCCAGGTAGGGATGCCGGGAGAACTCGCCGTATTTTGCGTCGTCGTACGCCCGCTCCAGATACTCAACGCTCGGGCTGATGGAAACGGCCCCTCGCAGGTGGCGGCCGGGGCCCGGCAGGCACGTGAAGTCGGGCAGCCCCGCGAGGGCGAGGTTCACCTTCCCCGACGAACCTCGGAACTTGTATCGACGCACGCCCTCGAGGAGCTCGGCGGGTAGCGTCTCGGCGTCGACCAGCCGGGTGAACGTGAGGCGCGGGTCCAGCCCCGAAACGACCAGGTTGGCGGCGATCTCTTCCCCGCTTGCGAGAGCCACCCCCACGGCCTGACCGCCGCGCACGAGCACGCGCTCGACGGCCGCGTCGGTGCGAATCTCGGCCCCCGACGCGCGTGCCGCGCCGGCGATCGCGTCGCTGATCCCCCCGGTTCCCCCTTTCTGGAACCCCCACGCCCGGAAGGCACCATCGATCTCCCCCATGTAATGGTGGAGCAGGACGTAGGCCGAGCCGGGCGAGCGCGGACCGAGAAACGTCCCGATGATTCCGCTGGCGGACTTGGTGGCCTTGAGAGGTCCAAACTCGAACCACTCGTCGAGGTAGTCCGCGCTGCTCATGGTCATGAGCTTGTGGAGCGCGTGGAACCGCTCGGCGCCGAGCGAGCGGAAATGTCTTCCCAGCCGGAGCAGGCCTCGTAGATCCGACGGCGAAAGCGACGCCGGGTCGGGCGGAACCATGCCGATGATCGGTTTCACGGCCATGGCCATGTGATGCATCAGTCGTCCGAAGAGCGCCATGGCGTCCGCGTCGCGCGGCGAGTGGCGGCGGAGCTCGCGGCGCGCTTCGTCCGGATCCGCCCACGACCCCAGATAATCGCCGTCGTCGAGCGGGGTGATCGTGCTCTCCAGGGGCAAGATCTGGAGCCCGTGCCGCGGGAGATCGAGATCTCGGATGATCTCCGGACGCAAGAGACTCACGACGTACGAAAAGACCGAGAACTTGAACCCCGGGAAGACCTCCTCGGTCACGGCGGCGCCGCCCACGATCGGGCGCCTCTCGAGCACGAGGGTCTTTCTGCCCGCGCGCGCGAGATACGCGGCCGCCACGAGTCCGTTGTGTCCGCCGCCGATCAGGATGGCGTCGTATCGCCGGACGCTCATGCCTTCTTGCGCTCGGGCTCGAAAAAGGGAAGCTTGCGCACCACGGCGTCGGCCGTCTTCCTCTGGTGCTCCACCGTGATCTCCAGCTCGACCCGGGTGCCGGGCTCGAAATGGGGCGCCCTCAGGTGCGCGAGCGCGAGCGATTTCTTGAGGAGCGGCGACCAGCACCCGCTGGTCGCATAGCCGACCTGGCGGCCTGCCCGATACACGGGGGCGCTGGCCCGCCAGGCGATGCCGGAGAGCTGCGGCGGAAGGTGATGCGCGCGGAACAGGCGCTCGAAGGAATCCCACTCGACCTCGAGGCCCACGAACCCCCATGCGGCGCCTCGGGCCCGTTCCGCCGCGAGCGCCCGCCGGCCGTTGAACGGCCCCTTCGTGGAGCTGACCGCCCAGCCGAGGTTGATCTCGTAGGGCGAGGACTTGCGCGACTCGATCAGCGCGTGATGGGCGGAGAAATAGTCCACGTCGAGCATGATGAGGCCCGCCTCGATGCGGGCGATGTCCATCGCCCAGACCCCCGCCGGCGTGATCCCGTAATGCGTCCCCGCTTGGATGAGGCTGTCCCACAACGCTTCGGCCCGCGGAGCCTCAACCCAGATCTCGTATCCCAGATCTCCGGTGTATCCGGTGCGAGAGACCGTCACGGGAACACCGCCAACCGTGGTCTCGACGAGGCGAAAGTACTTGAGCCTGGCAAAGTCCGCCGGAGACGCCTCGTTCAGGATTGCCAGAGAGAGGGGCCCCTGGAGGGCGAGCGCTCCGACCCGCTCGGAGACATCGTCGATTTGTACCTTCATCCCGACCGCGTTCATGTAGAGCCAGCGCAGCGATGAGTCCGCGCTGGTGAGGCGGTAGGCGGCCTCGGCGAGCCGGCTCACCGTTCCGTCGTCGATGACCTTCCCCGCCGCGTCGCACCACGGCGTGTAGTAGACCTGCCCCACCGCACACCTGGCCATGTCCCGGGTGATCATCCGGTCGAGAAGCCGGCCGGCATCCGCTCCCGTCAGCATGTACTTGTGGAGGGGCGAGACGTCGATCAAGGCCGCCGCGTTCCGGATCGCCGCGTACTCGCGGTCCGGGTGCGGGTCGTATGCGCTCGCCATCTGGTAGCCCGACCAACGACGCCACGTTTGGGCGCGCACCAACGGGGCCGTGCGGGAATGGAAGGGGGTGGTTTTCAGCATAAGGAGGCAGAGTCTAGGCGCCACGTAGGAATCTGGCAACGTGGCATCTCCCGCCTCTCAAGCTGGCGGCGCGGCCTCTTTTACTTGAGAAGAGTCATCCGCCGGATCATCTCGTGGCCGGCCCACTCCAAGCGAAGGAAGTAGGTTCCTGATGAGACGGAACGTCCGGTGGCATCACGCCCCTCCCAGGTGACGTCGTGCCAGCCCGCGGGCGTGACACCGTTGACCAGCATCGCGACAAGCCGTCCGTCGACGCCGTAGATACCGAGCCGGATGTCTTGTTCCACGGGAAGGTCGAATGAAATGGTCGTCGCCGGGTTGAACGGATTCGGATGATTCTGCTCCAGCGCAAGGGCGGGCAACGCCGCGCCGACTCCGGCTGGTTGGGCGCTGTGCTTACTGATCCGGACGGTGGTCGTTGCGCGTCCCGAAAGGCCGTTGGCAGCTGTGAAAACGATATCGTAGTGTTTCGCGGTGGCCTTATTCGCCGTCCAACTGAGAACGCCGGACGTGTTCGTGGAGTCCGTCACGAAGGAAGCGTTGTTGCCGGGAGGCAGTTTGGAGAGATCCGCCGTGAGAGAGGCGATGGGGTCCCCGTCCGGGTCTTGGGCCGTCACCCTGATCGTCAGCACGGCGCCCTGCCTGACGGAAACGTCGCTCGGCGCCTGCACGACAGGCGCACGATCCACGTTGGAGACCGCGATGCTGGTCGTCGCCGATCCCGACAACGCGTTCGAGGCGGTAAAGGTCACCGAGTAGGAACCGGCGTCCTGAAATCCAGGGGTCCATCTCAGCGTCCCGGAGGTGTTCCCGGTCGCCTTTGTGAACGTGGCCAGATTGCCGGCTGGAAGGCCGGAGAGGTCGGCCGTCAGGGAGCTGATGGAATCCCCGTCCGGATCCGAGGCGGACACAACCACGGTCAGCTGGGACCCCTCGAATCCCGAGACGGCGGTCGGCGCGGTGACCGACGGCGGGCGATCCACCCGGGTGACGGTGACCGTCGCTGTCGCGGAGCCGGTGCCCCCCGCATTGTCCACCACCGTGACCTTCACGCGCCACGTACCCCCCTGGAACGTGTGCGTGGCAACGGCCTGCTCCTGAGGGCCCACCACCCATCCGTCGCCGAAATCGAAGGTATAGGAAGAGATCGTGCCGTCCGGGTCGCTCGAGCCGCTGGCATCGGCCGTGACGGAGAGCGGTGCAACGCCCGTCGATGGAGTGACCGACAAGGATGCCACCGGAGGAATATCGTTCGAGGCAAACTCCAGCGCGCCGCGGTCGGAATAGCTGATCGGCCCCAACCCTGTGTTCGGCGTGGACGGGTCGTCAAAGCGGGGATTCCCCTCGGCATCCGTCGAGGGCCACCGGGACGGCGACGAGTTTCCAGAATCGATCGCGGGCGAGCCCGGCGACAGGTGGAAGTTGCCCCCAGCCGGATCGATGAACCGCGGATCCGCTTGGATCGAGCGCCTGTCCTGCCCGCTCGCCGCCGAGTAGGCCGCGACCGTCGGATAGACGGTGGAGATGTATTTGACCGGAGCCTGGGCCGTGCTGTTCCAGAAGATGTTGTCATCTGAGACCAATCCCGGCGCGGACCCCGAATCCACCCAGAGATCGAACTCGTTGGTCGTCAGACCGTTGTCGACCCCGATGCAGTTGCGAAAGGTGGTGCTGGCAGAGCCCCCCTCGACGGAAAATCCGTCTTTGTAGTTCCCCCAGGCCACATCCCCCAGATGGACGGTCCCGGTCGAAAGGAGCTCGTCGAAGCCGTGATCGCCGTTCTTCCAGGATCGATTTTGAATGCAGATGTTGTTATTGGACGAGGAGCCGAAGTCGAGGCCCGTATCCTGGTTGTCATGGAGCCGGTTTCCTTGGAACGTATTCCCGGATGAGCCGCGGACGTAGATCCCGTTCGCCTGGCGCGCCGGCGGGTATGCGTTACGGTACGAATCGTTGTTCTCAAAGGTGGATCCCGAAACGCCGGAGGTGACCCCGATTCCGTGAAAGTTATTGTCCGAGGTCACATTCGAGGCCACCAGAACGCCCGACGACCCGGTGACCTGGATGCCGTACCGGTTGGCGAACGTCACGGTGTTGTGGCTGATCGTCGTGTTGTTCGAGCCGGTATTGGCGAAGACGGCCTTGTCCTCCGTGCGCGTGACGGAGAATCCGTCTATCGTGACCCAGGAGCGCCCGGGCAGATAGATGCCGAAGTTCCGGTGTCCCACGTGTGCTTGATGCGTCCCGGGATTCCCGCCGCCTGCGTTGACGTACAACCCTTGGCCGCTCACCCATACGTAGGTCCGCGGGGGCAGGGAAGCCGGAGCCGCCGTGGACGCGGCGAGTCGCAGCCCGTCCGCGAAGACCTGCTTCGGGCTCCAGCTCACGCTAGACGCGAGCCATACATTTCCCGAATACGGTGTCCATCGGGCCGTGGAGGAAAAGTCGTCGGAGCCATCTACCACGGCCCCCGGTCCCGCCGCCTGAATCACGAAGGCGTTCCCGGAAACCCCGGATGAAGGCACCGTCACCTCCTCGGGATACACGCCAGGCTGCACGACGATCGTCGTTCCTGGGCCATTGTGCGCCGCGAGCGCGGCGCTGATCGTGCAGTACGGGTTGGCTTGCGTGCCGGGGCCGGAATTCGAGCACGCCGGGCTCGTTGAGTCGACGTAGTAGGTCCCGGCCGCCCAGGCGCCGGTCACCAAGCCGAGCGAAAGCAGGAAGAAAAAAACGACCAGGCCCGTCGCTCGCAGGCCGCTTGCAACGTTCCGACGCATCATCGACGATCCCCTCTTCAAAGATGTGGTTGGACGCGGTGCGTTTGAGGGTCGGCGAACAAGCGAAGGGCTCGGGGGGTGAAGCGCGAGGGGAGGTCGTACCTCTGGGCACGATCATCGATACAGATTACGGCTCATCGTGCTTGAGTGGCTCCCCCCCATGGGCGCCCTAAGCCTCAAGCTAGTCTTACGACCTTAGAATACATTCTAGCATGTCGCCCTATGGATTCAAGCGATTCCAAGCCTCGGCCGGCGGCGAGCGGCGAGGTCTCGCCGCCTGAGATGCCCCCTTGTGCTGTCCGCGCTTGCCCACCGGATCTGTTTGCGAGAAGCTCGGACGATGACACGGGCGGACGCGGATCGGTTGCTTGCTCTGGGGCGGCAAGCCAAGCTCACCGGAGAGGACGCGGACGGTTGGGCCAAGCGGCTCGACCCGGAGCGGAGCGCCCTGCGCGAGGCTGTCGAGTGGCTCGCTGCGAACGGCGAGGTCGATGCGGGTGTGGAGCTCGCGGCGGCGGTATGGCGTCTCTGGCACCGCAGCGGCGCGATTGCGGAGGGACGGGCGCTTCTCGCGGCCGCGCTCGACCGGCCGGGTGCACCAACGGCGGCGCGATCGCGGGCGCTCTACGCGGACGGCCTCCTGGCTTTCCGCGCCGGGGACCAGGCACGCTCGCAGGCGCGGAACGAGGAGGCGCTGCGGGTCGCGCGCGAGATCGGAGACCCCGAATCGGAGGCCCTGGCCCTGGTGGGCCTCAGCCGGGTGGCACTCCGAGCCGGCGAATACGACTCTGTATGCCGGTTGGCCGAGGAGGCACTGCGAGTCACGCGGGATCTCGAACGGGACGCCCAGGTGATGCCGCTCCACCTGCTCGCGGCCGGGACGCGGCTGTCCGGTGACTACCCCCGGGCAACGACTCTCTACAAGGACAGCCTCACGCTCAACCGCGGGCTTCGGGATCTCGGGATGGTCCGCACGGAGCTGCACAATCTCGGCCACGTAAGTCTTCACCTGGGCGATGTCGCGGCGGCGGTGCAATATTTTGGCGAGTGCAGCGAGCTCCGACGCGGGAGCGAGAACCCGTATGACCGGGCGATGGAGCTTTTGAATGGCGCCGCTCTCGCGTACCACCGCGGGGAAACGGAGAGAACGGCTGACCGGGTGGCGGAGGTGGAATCGACCCTGAACCGTGCCGGTATTGTGCTCGACCCCGATGATCGGTTCGAGGTCGACTGGCTCCGCGAGCAACTCGCCGCCAAGTAACGCCGGCGAGATGTTCCGCCTCTCTCCGGCAAAACAGCGCTGGCCTTACTTCGCGATCAGAGGACGCTCGAGCGCGGCCCGATCCCATCCGGCGAGGGTCGCGGCCTGGCTGTAGGTGGTCTCGACAAAGAGTCGAATCGCGCCGTCCGGATCCGCGGCCCTCCGGACCGCCTCGTACGGGAGAATGAACTCGCCGAGGTCGCCGCGATAAGACGCCGCGACCGGTTCCACCGGCGCCTCACGAAACCCCCGGGGCTCCGGCACGGCGTACGCGTAGAACACGGGCTCCGGAAGAGGTTCGCCGCCCGGCCAGAAGCCATGGCTGATGACTTCGTGGGAGTAGGCGTCGCGCATGAAGGCGGGGCCGTCACGGGGTGGAGCCGTTCGGCCCGAGAAACGCGTGACCGCCAAATCGAAGCTGCCCCAGAAGAAATGCACGGGGCTGCACTTTCCGATGAACTGGCACCGGACCTCGTTCAACACGCGCTCGCTCTGGGCGAGAATGCGCCAGACGCGGTTCGCGTACTTCCGATCGTACGAGTGGTGGACCCTATCCTCGTCGAAGCGAATCGGTGAAGGGATCTCGACCGGCATCGGCCAGATCTTCACCGCGAAGCCCATGTCTCCCAGCAAGTCCATGACATCGCGGTAGAATTCCGCGACCGATCGTGGCTTGAGCGGCAGCGTTCGCACCGGCCCGTCCGACGCCCGGACCACGAGCTGGTGGTCGATGAAGTCGAACTCGATCGTGAACGACCTTCGCCCGTGCGGGAGGGTGCGCGTGGAAAGCCCGCGGGGTGTAATTTGCATGGCGATCGCCCACGAATGGTTGAGGGGCGGCGCCTGCGCGAGCGCCACCTTCCCCACGACCTGCGTCCACATGTGGAGCGTCGCGTAGGTGTCCTTCCAGTCCTCATACGCCAACGCCGGCCACCGCTCCCCTTCCATGAGGACCATGATACACTGACGCGATGATCGAAGCCTGTCCCCACATAACCGCGATTACCGACGTCAAGCGGCCGACGCGCAGGGTGTGCGAGGAGTGCGTCAAGATCGGGGCGCAGTGGCTGCACCTACGCACATGCCAGCAGTGCAGCTCCACGCTCTGCTGCGACTCCTCACCGAACCGTCACGCGAGCAAGCACGCGCGCTCGACCGGCCATCCGGTCGTCGCGTCAGCGGAGCCCGGCGAGCAATGGCTCTACTGCTTCTTGGACGACGCCTTCGTGGAGTATTGACGCTCGGGAAGGCCCGATCATGCGGCGGTCGTGAAGTGACATCCCGCCTCGACCAGCCGCTCGCGCAGGTAGTTGCGCGCTTGCTCGAGCATGTGCTGCAATTCCGACTCCGGCCGACCGACGGCCTCGGCGAGCTCGGCGCCTTCGAGCCCTTCAATGTGATGTAGCATCAAAGTCCGCCGCCATTCTCTGGGCATGTGCGTCAGAGACGCCTTCACGGACGAGCGCAGCTCCCTGGTCTCCATTTCCTGCTCGGGCGTCGGCACGGTGAGGTCCGGAATGACCTCTTCCAGCTTCAGGTCTTCCTCCGGCTCGTAGAAATAGAGAATCTCCTCGCCCAGCGTGGATACCTCCTCTTGAGGCGGTGTTTCCGCCAGGTCCTCCTCGATTTGCACCGAGCGTTCCCGCTCCTCTTTCAGCCTTCTCACCTCGGTTTCGAGCTGCTCCCTGGCCAGCCGTATCAGCCAGCCTCTAACCCTGCGCCCGGACGGTTCGGTAACGAACTCGCGATACGCTCGGAGCACCACGGCATCCACCACATCCTCCGCGGTCACCTCGCCCGTTACCAAGTCCCCCACGGCCTCAAAACAGCCGATCTCCTGACGGACAAAGTGATACAGCTGCTTCAGGTGCTTGCTCATCAGGGAGAAGAATGTCTCTCGGCTACGCTCTTCGGACGACGTATTCATCTGCTTCCCCCCTGTAGTTCCATCCTCCCGGGCGCAACACGAGCTTGCCGGGCGTTTTGTGTCGTTTCGTCTACGCGGCCGTCGCGGTCAGGACGCGGCACCCTTGATGGGCCACACCTCCTGTGGCTGATAGACGCGGTGATCGCCGCTGTCGAGCGCGAACTCGAGCGCAGTTGGTGTGCGTGTCGTAGGTGATTCCGAGCAGGCGGGCGCTGTCGCGGGCATTTCTTTTCCCTCCCTGGGAGTCTGGCATTCCTTGCGTGGTGGCGGTCCGTCGCCGGTTGCAAGCATCAAGCAGGCCACGGGCCCCGCGGGCGTACCTTGCTGCCGTTCCGCACCTTGATGACGATGGACCGGACCCGGTCCTCCCGCCTTTGCAAAACCGGGTAGGACTTACAATCGCCCGAGGATCGGCCCGTGGGCGCGGAGGAGCGGATTTGCGCCCGCAGCGGCGAGACTAACGTTCCTCGCAGGCCTCCATGAATTTCGCGGCGAGCTTGGGGCCTGTCCCCGCTTCCTCGTGCTTGAAGAACACGAAGACTTCGCCCCAGGTCTGGCCGCGGACCCGGTCCGCCCAGGACCGCAGATCGTCCGTCGTATATTCGACACGCCGCAGCCGCATGTAGCCCCAGTCGGCGGTGGAGACAAAAGGAGGGTCGCCCTCCTCGCCCGTGTCCGCGACGCACCACGCGGCTCCTCGCTCCCGTAAGGCCGCGTACACTTCGTCGTCGAACCACGAAACATGGCGAAACTCGAACGCGGCGCGCGCGGGCGTCTCGAGCAGCGCGAGGAAATCGCGCAGCCTCGGAACGTCCTTTTTCATGTTCGGCGGAAGCTGCACCAGGAAAGGTCCGAGCTTCGGCCCGAGCGCGGCCGCGGTGCGCAGCAGGTACGCCACGGAATCGCCGACTTCTTTGAGGCGCTTGTCGTGCGTGATCCGCTTGGACGCCTTGAGCACGAACGCGAAATCGCTCGGCACCTCGGCCGACCAGCTCTCGAGCGTCGCGGGGTTCGGCATCCGGTAGAAGGTGTTGTTCACCTCGACCGTGGGAAAGCGCTCTGCGTAGTAGTGCAGCATATCCTTCGCGGCGAGCTTCTCGGGATAGAAGTGTCCCTTCCATTCCTTGTACGACCACCCGCTGGTGCCGACCCGGATTCGCATTCGCGCTCCTCGTCTCGTTTTCTAGGCCAACGGTTCCGCCCACCCCGCCACTGTCTGCGCCAGCTCCTCGAGCACATCGGTCACGCTCCGACCTGAGCGCTTGGGCACCTCGAACGAGTGGTCGCCTCCCTCCACCACGTGGAGCGTGGCCTTGGGGCCGAGCCGCTCGATCACCGGGCCCAAGAGCCCGAGATCCGCGAGCTTGTCCCGCGTGCCTTGGAGGAAGAGCATCGGCGTGGGGACACGCTCGAGGTGCTCCGCCCGCCCGATTCCCGGCGCCCCCGGCGGATGGAGCGGAAAGCCGAAAAATACGAGCCCGCGCACGTCGGGCAGACCGCCCTCGGCGGAGGACAGAGAGGTCATGCGCCCGCCCATGGACTTCCCGCCGGCGAGGAGGGGCAGGTCTTGGGCTGCGCCGCGCGCCGCGGCCACCGCCGACCGCACGGTGGCGAGCAGCACCGGTTGCGGATCCGGGCGTGAGGTCCGCTTCTCCATGTACGGGAACTGATACCGGAACGTCGCAATCTGGCGGGAGGCCAACGCGGTCGCGGCAGCATCCATGAAGCGATGGCGCATACCCGCCCCGGCCCCGTGACCCAGCACCAAGAGCCAGCGCGCGGCGTCGGGCCGCTCGAGCAGCGCGGAGACTTCCCCCGAGGAGCGGCTCGCCTGGAACCGGAGCTCGGTGGCGGTCGTCACGACCGGCCTCGCTTCCCAGGGGTTCCCTTCCGGGGCGTTCGCTTCGCGGCGGCAGGAGGGTTCATCCGCCGCTCGATCGCCGCGATCGCCGCGGCCACGTCCACGCCCTCCCCGAGCACCTCGCTCATCGGATCCGCCATGGACTCGAAGCGCTTCGGCAGCGTCTGGATCGTGAAGCGCGCCGGGTCGAGCCGCGCCGTGACCTCGTCCCAGCGCAGCGGGCAGGAGGCCGGCGCCCCGGGCAAGGGACGTAGCGAATACGGCGCCACGATCGTGTTGCCGTGCCCGTTCTGTCCGAAGTCCACGTAGACCTTCCCGCCCCGCCCCTTGATCGCGCGCGCCACGGTCGAAATCTCCGGAACGGAGTCCACGGTCAGCATCGCGAGCAGTCGGGCGAAGGTGCGGGTTTCCTCGTGCGTGTAGCGCCGGCCCATCGGGATCAGGACGTGCAAACCGGTCGCGCCCGAAGTCTTGACGTAGCTCGGCAGCTTGGTTTCGTCGAGGATCGCCTTCAGGGCGCGCGCCACCTGCACGACGTGCGCGAACGGCGCCCCCTTGGGATCCAGGTCGAGGATAAGCCAGTCGGGCTTCTCGAGGGAGCCGGCGCGCGCGCTCCAGACATGGAGGGGAATCGTGCCGAGGTTCGCCACGTATCGCAGCGACTCGAGGTCGTCGATCACGAAATAACGGATGTCGCGCTCGGTGTCGTCGGAATGCACGGTCTCGGTCCGCACCCAATCGGGCACGTACACGGGCGCGTCTTTCTGGAAGAAGGATTTGCCCTCGATACCGTCTGGATAGCGCGTCAGCACGACGGGACGGTCGCGCAGGTAGGGCAGGAGCAGGGGCGCCACCGTGTCGTAGTAGCGGATGAGGTCGCCCTTCGTGTAGCCCTCCGGCCAGAAGACCTTCTTCAGATTCGTGAGGCGGACGTCGCGGCCTGCGGCCGGAGCGGCGCCATCGCCGCGCCGGGGGACGGCGGTGGGAACCGGCGCCGGCACCTCCTTCGGATCCGCCGTGATCCGCATCGCTTCCTCGCGGCGGCAATCCTCGCGCTTCTTGTCGGGGCGCAGTCCCATGAACGTCGGGTGCCTCAGCCCGCCATCGTCGGTCCACTCGGTGAATCGAATCTCGCACACGAGGCGCGGCTCCACCCAGGTATGCCCGCGGCCGGGGGGACCGCCGGTCTGAAACGGCGAGGTTGCGCGCCGGAGCGGCGCGAGGGCCTGCGCGATTTCCTCGAGCCCCGCCGTGTCGAAGCCGGTGCCGACCTTCGTCACGTACACGAGCCGCGTCCCCTCGTACCGCCCGACGTGGAGCGCGCCGAACCGGGCGCGCGAGCCCTGCGGTTCGCTATAGCCGCCGATCACGAACAGCTCCCGGCGATCGCACTTGACCTTGACCCAGTCCTGCGAGCGGCGGCCGGAATACCGGCTGGCGAGCCGCTTCGCCACGACCCCCTCCAGCCCCATCTCCGACGCCGCCGCGAAGAACGCTTCGCCGTGCTCGAGCACGTGGTCGCAGCGCTGGACGGTCCCTAGCGGCGGGACCACGCGGGCGAGAAGCTCCTTCCGCTGGACGAGCGGGAGGTTTCGAAGGTCGCAGCCCAAAAGACCCGGGCAGTCGAAGAACATGCCGCGGACCGGCACCCGCGCCATCGCGGCCTCGACGTCGCGCGGGCGGGTGAGCCCCATGCGCGCCTGCAGGCGCTGGAAGCTGGGATGACCGCTTTCGTCCTCGGCGATGATCTCGCCGTCGAGCAAGAACCGCGGCACGGCGAGGGCGCGCAACGCGGCCGCGACCTCGGGATAGCGGCCCGTGATATCGTCGCCGCTCCGGCCGGTCAGCCGGACCTCGTCGTCCTTGCGCCAGGCGAGGACCCGCACGCCGTCGTACTTGATCTCGAAGCACCACTCGGGACCCGACGGGGGGCGCGTGGCCAGGGTCGCCAGCATGAGCGGAACCTTGCGCGCCGACGCCTCACCCTTCGGCGCGTCCAGCGATCCAACCCGCTCCCGTACGGCGGCGATGGTACCGCTCACGTCACGCATCTCCTCGACCGTTAGGCCGGAAATCACCGACTCCGGATAGCGGTCGATCGCCTCGTACTCGGTGACGGCGCCGTCGGCCTTCTTGAGAAGGAGCCATTCCTTTTCCTTCTTCCCCATGCGCACGAGCGTCCACCGGCCGCGCAGCTTGAACCCGTTGAGCTCCAACTCCAGCTTCCCGCGCGCGTACTGCTCGAGCGGATCCTCGGGCTTGAACGAGCGAAACGAACCGCGATCCCAAACGATCACCGATCCCGCCCCGTAGTTGCCCGAGGGAATCACTCCCTCGAAGTCGCCGTACTCCAGCGGATGATCCTCGACATGCACGGCGAGACGCTTTTCCTCGACGCGGGTCGACGGCCCTTTGGGGACCGCCCAGCTCTTGAGCGCGCCGTCCAGCTCGAGCCTGAGGTCGTAGTGCATGTTGCGCGCCCAGTGCTTCTGAACGACGAACCGGGGGCCGGGTCCGGGGATGGGGATGGCCCGGCCGGCTGGCGGGGCGTCGCCCGCGCCGAACGGCTCCGGAGTGCGGACGGGGTCCCGCTTGCGGCGGTAATCCTCGAGATGGGGGTCGCGGGCTGAGCTCACGGGATGGGCCTCGGCGCCGGCCCGGCAGCCTTAAGGCCGAGGCCTGAGCGGTCGATATTGGACTTAGCGTTGAGTATAGCAGAGCATGGTGATAGCCTCGTGCCATCCAGTATTGGAGGGACTACGCATGCCGCCACATTCCATTGGATCGGGGATCCTGTCGTTTGGCCTGGTCTCGATCCCGGTCAAAATGTACACAGCCGCCACGTCGGCTGGGGTGTCCTTCAACCTGCTCCACGAGAAGTGCGGTGGCCGGATCAAGCAGCAGCAGATCTGCCCGGCCTGCAACGAGGTCCTGGAGCGCTCCTCCCTCGTCAAGGGGTACGAGTTCGCCAAGGACCAGTACGTGCGCTTCACCGAAGAGGAGCTGAAGGGGCTCGAAGGCGAGGCCTCGAAGGTGATCGACATCGCGGAGTTTGTGCCGCTGGAACGGGTCGACCCGATCTACTTCGAGAAAACGTATTATCTCGGCCCCGACAAGGGGGGCGAGAAGCCCTACCGGCTCTTGTGCGACGCCATGGTCAAGACCGGCCGGGTCGCCCTCGCGAAGTTCGTCATGCGGGGGAAGGAGAGCCTCGTGCTCATCCGCCCCAGTCAGGACGGCCTGATGTTCCACACGATGTATTTCGCCGATGAGGTGCGGGATTTCGGCGAGATCGACAAGGGGGCGAACGCCGCGATCAAAGCCGGCGAGCTGGATCTGGCCCAGCGCCTGATCCAGGAGCTTTCCGGAAAGGAGTTCCAGCCCGAGAAATACGAAGACGAATATCGCCAGCGCGTGCTGGCGGTCGTGGAATCGAAGGTCGAGGGCAAGGAAATCACGGCCATCGGTCCGCAAGTCCAGCGAACGCAGGTCATCGATCTCATGGAGGCGCTCAAGCAGAGCCTCGAAGGCCGTGCCTCCAGGGTCGGCCAAGCCGAGGGCAAGAAGCCGGCTGTCAGGGCGAAGCGCACGGAGCCCTCGGCGAAGGAGAGCAAGCGGGCGTCGAGATAGCGGGGGAGGCGGTGGAGCATGGACGCGACGAAGCATTTTTCCACGCGCGACACGGCCCGGATCCTCCAGTCCAGCGAAGCCAGGCTCAGGACCCTGGCTCGCCTGGGAGGGGTCATCCCGGAGCCCGGACCCGGCGGCCGTCCCGAATTCACCTTCCAGCAGCTCCTGCTGCTCCGCACCACCAAGGGCCTGCTCGAGGCCGGGATCCCGGCGCGCCGGGTGCGGCGCATCTGGTCCTCGCTCCGCCGCCAGCTCGCGGAAGACCTGCCGCTCACGAGCATAAGAATTCTCGCCGACGGCGATCGCGCCGTCGCCTGGGACGGGAACGCACCCTGGCAGCCTGACTCCGGCCAGTTCCTGCTCGATCTGGATGCCGGTGAGATCGCCGCGGAGGACCCGACCCTCCCCGATGTGGCCGAAGCTCCGAGGCTCACCGCCGACCAGTGGTTCCATCTCGGATCCGAGCTCGAGGGCACGTCACCGGTCGAGGCACGGCAAGCGTACATGCAGGCCCTCGAGGCGGACCCGGACTTCGCGGACGCCCACCTGAACCTGGGAAGGCTCGATCACGAAGCCGGCGAGCTCGGGAAGGCGGAGGCGCATTACCGCGACGCGGTGCGATGCGCGCCCGAGGACGCGATCTGCCGCTTCAATCTCGCCGTGCTCCTCGACGACCGCGGCCGTCCGGACGAGGCGATCCTCGCCTACGAACAGGCGATCGCGCGTGACCCGGACGCGGCCGACGCCCACTACAACCTCGGGCTGTTGCTGGAATCGCGGGGCCGGCGCTCCGATGCCATGCGACACCTGATGACCGCGCGCCGGCTGTACGCGCTGGCAGGTCGCGGACAGTAGCTCAGGGGCGAATCCCGAGAAATCGCCTCGCGCTTTCGTGGAGAACCCGGGCGCACGAAACGACCGAATCCGCATCGACCCACTCAACCGCCTCATGGGCCCCGGCCCCCGTTGGGCCATAGTTCACGCTCGGGATGCCCGCCGCGGCGAAGACCGCCGCGTCCATCCAGTACCCGACGCCGGCCTCCTCGGGAGCCGTCCCCACCACCGCCGCGACGGATTCACGCGCGCACTGGGCGACTCTGGCGTTCCGATCGGTGAGAAGAGGAGGTCGGGAGAACCGAAGCTTGACTTCCCCATCTTCCCCGGCGCCTCGGAGGAGTCGCTCGAGCTCATCGATCACCTGCTCCGGAGTTTCGCCGGGCAGCGTGCGCCGCTCGACTTGCATCCGGCACTCAGGTGCGTAGGTCGAAACACCCACGCCACCCTCTATGAGCGAGCAATGCATCGATGCCGGGCCGACCAGGGGATGGACCCGGCCCCTGAGCTCGCTGGAATCAAACTCCTCGAGCGCCGCGATGATCCGCCCCATCCTGCCAATCGCGCTACGGCCCAGGTCCCACCGGCTGCCGTGCGCGGCCCGACCCCGGGTGACGACATCCACCCAGACGAAGCCCTTGTGCGCCAGGATCAGCTTCCCTTCGCTGCCCTCGGTGAGAATGCAGCCGTCCGCGGCGTATTTCCGGACGAAGTGTTCGGCGCCTTCGCTCGCATACTCTTCGTCGGCGACGAGCGCGACAAGAACCCGCCCCCGAAGCTTCTCGCGCGCGAGCGCCACGGCGGCACACATGACCGCCGCGACGCCGCCTTTCATGTCGTAGGATCCGCGACCGTACACGCGTCCGTTCTCGAGGACCGGCTCGAATGGAGGGATGGTCATCCCGGCCGTTCCAACCGTGTCGAGATGCGCACAGAGGATGAGCTGGGGCCCGCCGGGATCCCCCACCTCGCCCACGACGTTGGGCCGGTCCGGACCGACTTCGTCGAGCCATGCGTGAACGCCGCGGGCCCGGAGCCATTCCGCCGCGAATGCGGCGATTCTTTGCTCCCCGTGCGCCTCCTCCGACGCGAGCCGGGGGTTCACGGAAGGAATCCGAATCAGGTCGCGCAGAAGGCCGACGACCTCCTCCGGGCCGAGCGGGTCTGCCTTCACGGCCGGCGGGATCTCTTCCGCCGCACCGGAGGTGGCGCGGCCGCCTGGTCGCGGAGCCAGGGAAGCAGGAACTCCTGACTGATCTTCCAATTGGCCTCGAGGAGCCGGGCCGCCGCTTCGATATCGCCCCCGCGCAGGGCGCGCAGAATCGCCCGATGCTGGGCGACCGACTGGATGAGGGTCCCGGAATGGCGCATGTAGGCGCTCTCGTAGCGCTGCGCGTGGTACTTGAGCGCGCGGATCGTTTCCCGAAGCCTCTCGTTGCCACACCGGGAGAGAAGCGCCTCGTGCCAGCTCTCGTCCGCATTCAGCGCGGTCGCCCAGTTGTCACGCTCCGCCGCGAGCTTTTGATTGAGCTCCACCAGCCGTCGGATCTCGATCGCGGACGGCGGCGGAGAGGAGCGCAGCGCGAGGCTTTCGAGCGCGGCGAGGATCGGATAGATCTCTTCCGCTTCCTTCACGCTCAGCGGGAGCACGAAGAAGCCCTTTCCCGGCGTCGCTCGCAGGAATCCCTCCCCGACGAGACTGAGCAGCGCCTCGCGAAGCGGCGTGCGACTCACGCCCAACAGCGCGGAGAGCTCGGATTCGTTGATAGAAGATCCGGGAGCGGGATCACCCCGAAGCATGCCCTCGAGGAGCATGCGGCGCACTTCGGAGCGAATCGGGACCCGGACGATGGGCCGGACGGCGCTTGCGGCCAGACTCACGAGCGCGCTTCTTGGCTCGCCCGAGTCCGCTGACCGCACCAGGCGTACAGGGCGTCGTACAGGGGCGACTCGAGCTTGATCTTTGCCTGATCGTCGGCTCCGTGGAGGAGGGAGAAGCCGTGGGCGATGGCCCGCAGGCCCGCGCCCTCGGGGGAGACCGAATCATCCTCGGGTATGTCGGCCGCGTGGACGATCCGCCCGAGCGCGACCAGCGCGGGATCCTTGGTCAGGCCGTGATGCACCAGGAGGCTCTCGAACGAGCACCGACCCTCCTCGTGGCCGAACCGGACTCCGGGCACATCGTACGGAATCGCCCCCTCGTCCCGCGCGACCGCGGTGACACGATTTGCGGGAACGAACAAAAACTCAGCGGCCGTGTCGATGAACCGGCGAATCAGCCACGGGCAAGCGACGCGATCTACCTTCGCGTTCTCACGCGTAATCCACTTCATAGGTCCCTCCCGTTCACGTGGAACCGGGGCTCCGGTCCTGGGCCGTAACGATGCTGTATACAATATACAAATGGATCCCCGGCGGCCAAACAAAATCGCCCCGCGCGGGCCCGAGCCCGGCGGGGCGAGATACGGTCAGCTTGACCTCGTCGAGCTACTTCCCTACCTTGACTCCCACTCCCAAGCCGCTCGAGGCACCCACGCTCGTCTTGCCGGCGCTCACGCTGGTTTTCGTGCCCGCGCCGACGCGCGCTCCGCTGTGGATCCTGGCGGCCTTACCGTCAGCCTTGGCCATCCCCGTCGCGACTCCCCCTTCGCTCTTGACGGCCGCCTCGACCTCGCCGAGGCGGAGGTTGAGGCCGTACGCGATCTGACCCCAGCCCATTCCCGAGCGATGCAGCGAATAGAGCTGCTCGGTGCTCAGCCGGGTCTTTGCGTTCGCAAGAAGCGTGTGGGCGATCACGAGGTCGCCCCAACCGGTGTTGAGCGTGTTCTGCTCCGACACGAGGCTCTCGCCCGTCAGGCCGAATTCCCCTGCCACGCGATCCGCCACGACGGCACCTCCCTGTGCGGCCGCCTCGGCATCAATCTCCTTGGAGATCTCCGCGAGCCTCTTCTCAAGAGCGACTCGCGCCTTGGAAGGAGCCTCCTTCGCTCGATCCCGGACCGTCTTGAAAGACGCGCTGCCATTGGCGTCGGCGTTTGCCTCGGCGCTTGCTTCCGTCTGCGCCTGGCCCTGTGTCTCGGCTTGCATCTGCGTCCGCGTCTCCTTCTGCTGTCGGGCCTCGAGAGACGTTTGTGCTCCGGCAGTGGTGGATGCGGCGCCGGACGAAGCAGGATCGCTTCCCTGCCCCAACGCAGCCCCCTGTGAAGCGAGAATCAGGACGCCGCCCAGGAACGCACCGGTGATCGCTTTCATCTCAGGACCTCCTTTCGCGCGCACCGCAGGGGTTGCACGCTGTGGGACCCCCCCAGCACCTCACGGAATCAGGAACCGAACGCCGACTTGACTGGTGACCATGACGTGGCGATCGGGTCCCGACCGCGTGGACGACCCTCCGTTTCCCAGGCCGTTGGCGATGGGAAGCCCTCCCAAGATTCCACCGCTCGATGGGCCGGCCGCCGAGGTCGAGGTGACGTTTCGGCCGACGTGGACCTCGCCCAGGAGCTGAACCCGGACCCCCGCGCGCCATGTTCCAGCGAGGGTCGCCTGGGCGGTGGTCTCGCCGCCGTTCCATTTCCCGTACGAGGATCCGACCTGACCCGACAGGTCCCGGGCAACCGGGAGGCTCAACTCAACGCCCGCGGCGTCAAAATCTCCGGGGGAATTGTCGTGAGCGCGGAGGTAATACGCTCCGAGACTCACCTCTGGAGTCAAGTAGAGCTCCGGACCGGCGCGCCATCGCCAGGCGCGGTAGGCACCGTCACCGATCGTGCGCAGGCCGATCACGCGAAGCCGCGTCCCAGAAGAGACCCGCACGGCGGCATTCGCAAACCCACTCGTGCCCGGCCCGGCGCGGCTGTCGCCGAACCGAATCGCGGCGACCGTGCAATCTCCGTGCGCGAGTTCGGCCGAGCCGAACAGGAGGGCGCTCCGGAAGGACTGCGCCTCCGGCCCGGTCTGGTAGTCGATCCCGGCCCCACCCGACAGCGTGCCCGCGCCCGCGGGGGGCGCGGCTAGGAAGATAACGCTTGCGAGCACTAGATCCCTGAGTCGTCGCGTTCGCATGGGGCAAGCCTCCCCATCGTGGAATCGGCATGGCGCGGCTCTGTCTTGAGCAAGAACCTCGCAAAGAAAGCGAGCCCACCCGCCTTCGGTTGGGCGAATCCCGGGCCTGCGGCTCGATTGGACCAGCCGCGAACTCACCGGTCCGCCTTCGAAATGGAGAGCCTATCACCCCCGCGGCCGGAGGTGGTCGGATCGAATCGCGCTTCAGCCGGCCGGCGCAAGCGCCGATACCTATTCCATTATGTGGAAGGGTGATACCGCCATATCAGGATGCCCCGAAACAGGGCGCGCGACCGCGATCGGAACCTTCTCACGCGGCGTGATCACCTTCCTATATTTTTCGGTGGCGCTCGCGGCGCTGCCCGCCGCCGCACCGGCGGTCACCGTCACGGTAAGCGGGTCGCAGAATTTTCAAACGCTGATGCCGGGGCACGCCGACGCGCTCTGCTTCACGCTCACGATCAGCTCTTCGCTCCCCGTGACGCTCCAGTCGGTCCGTTTCAAGAACAGGTCCTTGGGACCGGGCAATCAGCCCCGGCTCGACGCGGAGCTCGGTCAGCCGCGTCTCTACCGCGACTCGAACGGCGACTCCGTGTTCCAGTCCACGGTGGACACTCTTCTCGAACAGAGCTCCGCATCCGGCGGGGTCCTTCGATTCTCCGGGCTCAACGTCGCGATACCCGCATTGGGCTCGGTCACGCTCTTCGTCGGAACCAACATTCCCCTTACCGTTCGCGACAGCGACAATCTGGATCTGGCCATCCAGTCTGCCTCCGATCTGACCTTCGATCAGGTCACGACCACGACCAACGCATGGCCGGTCGACCCCGCCGGATCGATCGTCCTGGATGGCGCTTCCGCGGCGCAGATGCCGGTCGCGTCGATCGGCCCGGCGAAGCTCCTGGCGGGTTCGATCGATAACCTTGCGCTCAACGTTTCGCTTCCTTCGAACGGGTACCAGGCCGATCGCCTCGAAAGGCTGGCCGTCATCAATGAGGGGACCGCGACGATGGGATCCGACATCGCGGCGGTTCGAGCTTGGGTGGACGATGGGGATGCGCTGTTCGACCCGAGCGTGGACCGACCCCTCGGAGAGCTTTCGTTCACCGGGGACCGTTGGCAGCTCACCGGACTCTCCGAAGTCGTCCCGGTCGGCGGCCTCCGGGTCTTCTTCTCGGTCGACCTGAAGGACTTCGCCACCGACGGGCACACGATCCGCCTGGCGCTTCCGACCCTGCCGGAGCTCGGCGTTGGAGTGAGCAGCGCGAACGACGGGCCGCTCGATCGCGTCGTGGAGAACCCGTACTTCCTCAGCGTCAGCACCGCCGATCGGATCACGCTGACCGCGGTTTCCGTTCCGTCTCAATCCGCGTCTCCGGGCCGCGCGGACGTGCCGCTGGCCCATATCCTCCTCACAAACTCCTACACAAACCCGCGTTCGCTCGCCGAGATCGACTTCAGCAACGAAACGACAGGCCCCGGGTCCCGTTCCGAGCTCGACGCGGAGATGGACCGGCTCACCCTGCGATTCGACGGAAACGGCGACGGAGCGCTGGGCAGTCTCACGGAAGATCCGATGCTCGGGACGGCGCACTTCAAGGATGGCGAGGCGCGGTTCGGCGGCCTGGCGTGGCAGCTCGCGGCCGGCGAGAGCCTGCACCTCTTCCTGACCGGCGACCTGTCCCTCGCCGGCGCGAGGGACGGCGATGCCCTTTCCGTCTCGGTCCGCGGCGCGGCGCAGGTCCGCTTCGATGATTCCACCCGGATCTTCGCGGCCTGGCCACTGGACTCCGGCGCCCGGATCACCGTCGACGGAATGACCTCGGCGCAGATCGCGATCTTTGAAACTCCGGCCATGACGCTCGGGCGCAACGAGGGGCCGGCCCTGGTCATGGATTTTCTCCTGCCGCGGAACGGCTACGCAGACGACGTCCTGGACGGGCTCCGCCTCCTCAACCTTGGAACGGCGGGCCCCGGCGACGTCGCGCAGCTCGAGCTCTGGCGCGACGGCGGGGACGGTCAGTTCACGCCAGGCTCCGGGGACGATCGCGATCTCGGGCCGATGACCTGGCAGGCGGACCACTGGGAGAGCGGAGCGCTCGCGGAGGCGCTGACGGGCGCGGGGGCGCGTCTCTTCGTCTCGCTCACGGTGTCGAGCGCTCCGACCGATTCCGCCACCCTCCGCCTCGCGATACCCCTGGGCGGGGTGTCGGTGGGCTCGGGGAACGACGGGCCGCTGGACGGCCTCGTTGTGTGTCCGAACGCCGTTCTCTTGAGCAACGCGCCGCTCCTTGCCTCGATCGCGATCTTGCCCCCCGCGAGCACGGTCGGGCAAACCGTATCCGCGACGATGATCGTGCGAAACGTCGGCGGAGAATCGGTGACAGGGATCACCCCATCCTCCCTTTCCCCGGCCGGGAGCGGGAGCCTCACGCCGGCCTCCGGCCCCGCGCCCCCCTCGTTCGACCTCGCTCCCGGGGCGCAGGACTCGTTCTTCTGGGTCTACACCGCCTCCGCCGCCGGCGATGTGCGGGTGACGGGGGACGCCGGCGGAACCGGGTCGCCGAGCGGCATCGCCCGGAACGCGCTCCCGTCCTCTTCGAACACGCACCAGGTGTTCACGCAGGCACAACGCGTGGACTTCGAGGCGACTTCTTCTTTGCCGGCGGAGGTCAATCGCGGACAGGTCGACGTCGCAGCGATGACGCTCACCTTCACCAACCCCGGTTCCCAGGCCTCGACGGTTCGTCTTCTCGGATTTCGTGTGCAGGTCCAGAACGAGACCGGTGCGGGCATCATTCCTTCCGCCCTCGTGGCGCAGGTCATCGTGCGCGATGGAGCGAACATCGTTCTGCGAAAATCCTCGATCGAAACCTCCGGCAGTGAAATCGGGCTGACGTTCGCCTCCCCCGTTTCGATCGCCGCGGGGGGGAGCACGGCGCTCACCGTCGGTCTCGACATCGTGTCGTCTACGACGGTCCGCGCGTTCCGGCTCGCGATCCTCGACAGCACAGTCTTCTCGGCGGTGGACGCGAACACCGGCGCGCCGGTCTCGGTCGCGCTGCGGAGCGGGAGCTACCCCGTTCGGACCGGGGTGGCACGGGTGGTGGCGCCGGCCACGGAGATCGATATCGCGGCAGACAGTGTCCTCGTCGACCGGGTCGGACGGGGCGCGACGGGCGTTGAGCTTCTGGGCATGCGGCTTCAGAGCCCGGGGATCGTGGGCATCACCTCCGATGTCCGGGTCTTCGGCTTCTCGGTGGTTCTCGAGGACACGAACGGCGCGGCGGTTCCCAGGCCGGCGGATTTCCTCAGCCTCCTGCGGGTCGAAACGCCTTTCCAGACTCTGGCCGCCCGGGTGCTCACGCCGAGCGACGGTCCCGCGCTCGACCTTGTCCTGAGCCTGCCGCTCAGCGTTCCGGCCAATACGCCGGTGGATCTCTTCGTCCGGGGCGACATCTCGGGCACGAGCCCGCTTGGCGCGATTCGACTCCGTCTCCTCGACCCGACAACGTTTGACGCGCGGGACGCCAACACGCGCGACCCGATCCCGGCGGTCTACGCCGGGGGCCAGGTCCTGGGGAACACGATCGTCGTGGAAGCTCGGGCCGATACGCTTCGCGTCCAGGGAACTCCCCTCTTCCCGCAGAGGTCCACGGTCGGGGCCTCGGGAGTGCAGGCCCTGAGGATCAGGCTGCGTCATCCGGGCTCGGCCGGCACGGCACGAATCGCCTTGGACGAATTGACCGTCCAGTGCCGGGATGAATCGCGGCGTCCCCTAATACCTTCCGCATACCTCGACCGCGTCGGCGTGACCTGGAACGGCGCGCCGATGGCCGAAGTCACGAACCCACCTTCCTCGGGAAGCAGCGTCACGATCACGCTCCCGCGCCCTCTGCTCGAGGCGTCCGACAGCGCCACCATCGAGGTGGTCGCCGGCTTTTCGGCCGCGGCGCCCGCGGGATCGATCGAGCTCATGATCTTCGGGGACGGAATCCACGCCGAGGACGCGAACCTTGGAACCGCGGTCTCGCCCGCGCCGGACGCGGGCGCCGAGCTGCCCCTCGTCTCCGGCCTCTGCCGGCTCGAGTCACCCCCGCGGGAGCTGGTCGCGGAGCTGGTGAGCCGGATGCCCGCGGCCTTGGCGCCCGACGGTCGTTCGGTCGTGGCCGGTTTCCTCACCCTGACCAATACGGCTCCTGCGGGTTCCGACTCGATCCTCGTCGACCACCTAGTCCTACGAGGCGGCGACAGGCAGGAGAACGCGGTCCCCGTGGGGAGCTCCGCGGCGCGCGTGGAGGTCTATCGGCAGGGAGCGTTATGGGCGCAAAGCGGAGCGCTTTCGCCCGACTCGGCCCTGGCCGCGATTTCGGCGCCGTCCCCCTTGGGCGTTCCGCCCGGGAATCCCGTCACCCTCGAAGTGCGCTGGATCACGACGCTCGCCGGATACCCCTCGAGCTTCCGCCTCGGATGCGACGCTTCGGGAATCGGCGTTGTTCAGCCCTCGAGCGCGCTCCTGCAAATCCGGGTCGCGCCGGCGCAGGGTGGTGCGTTTCCCCTCTGGACCAACGCCGGGGTCTTCGGCAGCGCCGCCCTGCATGAGAGCTATTCCAACTTTCCCAACCCCTTCGCCGCGGGGCGTGCGACGACCGCGTTCGCCTATTACCTCCACGACGCGGGTCGCGTGACCCTGAGGATCTCGACACCAGGGGGCGACGGGGTCCGGACCCTGCTTCTCGACGCGGCACGCCCGGCGGGTGTGAACCAGAGCGACCTCTGGGACGGGCGGAACGGGAACGGGAGCGTCGTGCGAAACGGCGTCTACATCGCGGAGCTCACCGTCACGTTCTCCGACGGCTCCCGCGAGCGCGTGCGCCGGAAGGTGGCCGTCGTCCGATGAACGCCCCCGGGGGAGGATGGGCAAGGCTGGTCTGCCTGGCGGCGATTCTGCTCTCGGGAATCCCGGCCGCCGATGCGGCCGAGGACGGCGGGACGCGCTCCATCTTCGCCTCGGGCGCGGGCAATCGCGCGCTCGCCATGGGCGGCGCCTTCGTCGGCGTCGCGGACGACGCGAGCGCGATGATCTGGAACGCGGGCGGCCTCGGCCGTCTGCAGCGTCTGGAGCTCCAAGCCACCCACTCCGGGTACGTCGACCTCGAGTCGCGAGAGGACTACCTTTCGGTTGTGCTGCCGAGCTGGCGGTGGGGGGCCGCGGGACTCTCCGTTCGCCGTTTCGGCATCGACGGCATCGAGAGTCGCGACGACGGGAATCTTCTCCTGAACGACAAGCTCTCGGACTCGGAGACCGAGATCGCCCTGGGCTTCGGACGGCCGGTCTCCGAGGGGCTCAGCGTCGGCGGGGCGGTCAAGCTCCAGCGCCAGAGCCTCGCCGGTTTCAGCGGGACCGGCCTCGGCGCGGATCTGGGGGTCTGGGCGCAGCCCTACGCCCTCCTGCGATCTCCGCCGGAGTGGATGGAGCGCCTCAGCTGGGGCATTTCCGTTCGAAACGTGGCCCAGCCATCCGTCCGTCTCGACCGGGAGAGCGTCCGCGATCCGAGCGTGGTTCGAACGGGGATCGCCTACCAGCAGCCGTCCCTCGGCGGGCGGCCGGCGCTTCTGGCCCTGGACCTCGAGAAATCCCCGGGCGTTGGCGCCAAGGTGCACGCCGGACTCGAGGTCCGGATTCATCCGCTCCTCGCAATCCGGACCGGCTGGAACCACGGCCGTTTGGCCGCCGGCATGGCCGTGGCTTGGCGGGACTTCGTCGTGGATTACGCCTTCGGCGCTGGGGAGGTCTCGACGGTGCATCGCGTCGGCATCTCCCGCTCCCTGGGGCGCACCGTGGAGCAGCAGCGTGAGGCGGCCGCACGCGCCCGGGAAGCGGATATTCAGGCGACGCTAGAGGATGCGTTCCAGAAGCGCCAGGCCGAGCAGCTCGAGAATCTCCTAGGGCAGGTGAAGGCAGCCCAAGCCGACTCGGACTTCGACAAGGCGCTGGAGGTCCTCGCGACGATCGGGATTCTCTACCCGGGCCAGCCTGAGGCTCGAACGCTCGAAGCGCTCTGCCACCGCGAGAAGGGCCGTCAGCTCGAGGCGAATGCCGACTACGCCGCGGCCGCCGCCGCATACGGGCGCGCCCTCGCGATCGCTCCCGACGATACGGCTGCCGTGGCGGGGCGGCTTCGCTGCCGGGCCGAGAGCGAGCGCCGTGTTGCCCGCGGCGTGAACCTCCCGCGCCACTCCCCGGCCGCCTCGGACACGGTCGCAGAGGACTCCCCAGAAACAGACCCCGGCCCCGCTGAGGCACGCGGCACGGCCATGGGGAAGGGTTTCCCCAAGAAGGGGGCCGGGACGCCGGAACGGCGCGTGGAGGCCGAATCCCGACGCGCCGCGACCCCGGCGCCCGAGAGGCCGCGGCTCTCCCCCGAGCGCGAACGAGAGATCGAGAAACTGTACGCCGCGGGGCTGGCCGCCATGTCGGAACGACGACTCGACGACGCGCTTCGCTACTGGGAGCTCGCGTGGTCGATGGAGCCCGGCTACAAGAGGCTCGCCGAGTACCTGAAACGCGAATACCTCATCCGAGGCATGGAATTCTTCGCCTCGGGCAAGCTCGATGAGGCGATGGGCTATTGGCAAAAGGCGCTCCAGGTCGATCCGAACGATGCGCGCGCGGCCAGCTACATCGCCCGTGCCCGCACGCAGCAGGCGAGGACGCGCGAGATCATGAGCGGGGGCCGGTGATGGTGATTGCCCCCGGCCGGCCCGTGCTCAGCATCCGCTGGATCGTCGCGGGCGCGGCCGCCGTCCTTACCACGCTCGCGGTGCTGGGCGTGACGGGCGTCATGGAGCGCAGGACGCGAAACGTTCTCGCGGACGAGATCGAGACGCGACTCCTGCTGGAGGCGAGGAATCTCGCTCTCGCGAGCTCCAGCGCCCTTCTCACGGACTATCCGGAGCTCCTCCTCGCCCCTCTGTTGAAGGAGATGCAGGCGCGGCAGCCCGAGCTCGCGGTGATCGTCGTGCTGGACCGATCCGGAATCATTCAGGGACACCCGGACGTCCGGCGGATCGGAACCACGTTCGCGCCCCCCAAGGATCTTCAACGCGTGCCCTATCCCGCCCCTAAGAGACGAAACGAATCCCTGGAGGGCAATGCAACGATCCTTCTCGTCTCGGCTCCCATACTCGACGCCAACGCGCGAATCCTGGGCACGGCGCTCGTTGGCATGAACCGGTCGCACATCGAGCGGGCGATCAATCAGATCGGCAAGCCGCAGCCTGTCATCCTCGCCGCCTTCCTCGGGACCGGATTTGCCGCCTCGTTCCTTCTCATGTCCGTTCTCCTCCGCCCCATCGCCGCCCTCCGCGCCGGCATCGAGCGAATCGGACGCGGAGACTTGAGCACGCCCGTCGATCTGGCCGACCGGACTGAGTTCGGGATGCTCGCGGTGGCGGTCAACGATATGTCCTCGAAACTGCACAAGGCACAGGGGGAGATGGTGGAGCGCGCACGCTTGGCGCATGAGATGGAGCTGGCGCGGCAGATCCAGCGGTCCCTTCTCCCTTCGGAGCAAACGGTGGCCGGAGAATTCATCATCAACGGCGAGCAGTGGGCCGCTGCCGAAGTCGGAGGGGATTATTTCGACGTCCTTCCCCTGCCCGGCGGAAGGATCGCCCTGGCCGTCGCGGACGTGTCGGGCAAAGGTCTCGCCGGATGCCTTGTCACCTCCATGATCTTTTCCCTGCTTCGGGCGTACCACTCCAGCCACGCTTCCCCGGCCTCGCTCCTCTCCGCCCTGGATGAACGCCTCGGGGAGATCCTCCAGCGTGGCAATTTCGTGACGATGTTCTATGGGGTGCTCGATCCCGAAACAGGCCGGCTGGTCTATTGCTCGGCGGGGCACAACCCCACGCTGGTCTACCGGAGGGAACCCGAACGGGTGGAGTGGCTCCGGTCCAAGGGCATCCCCCTCGGCTCGATTCGCGGCGGCGCGGTCGGGCGCACGCTGGAGGATTCCGTTCTCCAGTTGGCACGCGGGGATGTTCTCGTCCAATTCACGGACGGCGTCAATGAAACGATGGCCCCGGCGGACGAAGAACAGTTCGGGTTCGAGCGGATGGAAGAGGTTGTTCTCGAAGCAGCTCGTGCCGGGGCCCGCAGGGTCCTCGACAGGCTGCACAACGCCGTCGGCTCATGGCGGAGGGATGGCCTCCCGATGGACGACGAAACGGTGCTCGTGGTCAGCCGTGAGCGGGTGGCCGACCGGGAGCGGCAGCCCTCAACAGGTCCGGGACATTCCTCGATCGAAGTCGCCGCCGCGCTTCGCCGCTTCGCCTTGGCCGAAGAGCGCGGAATTTGTCTCCGCCTCCAAGCAGATTTCGACTCCCTGAACCGCCTCCAGGTGTGGCTGGACCGATCCGGAATTCTCCAAGGACTTTCCGAAGCGGCCGCCGGAATGTTGAGCCTGGCTCTCTACGAAGCGTGTGCCAACGTCGTCGAGCACGGCTATGACGTCGATCCAGCCCAAAGCCTCGAGCTCTGGTGGGTCGCCGGGTCCGCCGGCAGCGACGACCAACCGGCACATGGTTCCTTTCTCATCCGCGACCGAGGAAAGCCGTTCCGGCCCGATCCGTGGAAGCCCACGGACTTTGAGGATCCGGGCGTGCGGAAGCGCGGCCGGGGGCTGGGACTGGACATCATCCACGGGACCATGACCGGGATCGCGTACCACCCTGGAACGGAGCAGGGAAACATCACCATCCTGGACTGGGACCCAAGGATGGCCCATGCCGGAGACGGGGAGCATCGCCATGCGTAACCGCGCCACGTCCATCCAGCTCCTCGCCGTTGCGGTTCAGTTTGCGGCAAAACCTGCCGATGATCAGGGGGGAAGGAGGCTACGATGAACAACGACTTGGAAATCTCCAAGGTTGAGAATCGAGGTCGCACGGCGGTGCTTCGTTTGAGGGGCCGCCTGGACGCCAAGACCGCCCCCATCCTCCTTCAACGGGTCGCGGAAATTCAGGAGAGCGGCCAAAACCTTGTCTTGAACCTGGCCGAAGTTTCGTTCATGGGATCCAGCGGCATCGGCGCGCTCCTTGTGCTCGTGGAACAGTTTCAGGAGCAGGCCGGAACCGTGCGGCTGGCTTCCCTCTCTCCGGCGGTGCACTCCGTGGTCAAGCTGCTGAACCTCGACCGTTTCCTCACCATCGACCCCACCGAAGACGAAGCGCTCGCGGAGCTCGAGGCCTGAGATGGATGGCATGCGTGCGGGCCAGGATCCGCCGCAGGCCGGGAGGAGCACTCAGGCGGTCGACGAAGGGGTGTCCGTCGCCGAAATGCGCTCCCGATTGGAGGCGGTATGGCAGCTGTCGAACGACGCCCTCTTTGCCGTCGGCCTGGACGGGATCATCGTTGCGTGGAATGCGGCCGCCGAGCGGATCTACGGCTATCCGGCCGAAGGGATCATCGGGAAGCACCTGTCCATCCTAGTACCCGAAGACCGGCGTCATGAATTGTCGACGACGATCACGAGCATCGGGCGGGGAGCGACGGTCGAAGGCTTCGAAACCATCCGGCTGAGGCGCGACGGAGTTCCGATCGATGTTTCCTTGTCCATCGCCCCGACGCGCGACGAAAGCGGCCAGGCTACCGGCGTCTTGGTGGTCGCCCGGGATATTACGGCGATCCATCAGGCCCTCCGCCAGGCCGAGCAAAGCAGCGTCCAGCTCAGCGACCGGGAGAGGATGCTTCGGCGCGCGATCGTGGCGTTGCGGAAGTCTCACGAGGAGGGCAAGGCGACACAGCTGCAGCTCGTCCAGGCCGCCAAGCTCGAGTCGATCGGCCGGCTCGCGGCCGGGGTCGCCCACGAGGTCAAGAACCCCCTCGCCGTGATCCTGTTCGCCATCGACTATCTCGCCGAGACGATCCAGGCGCCGGACGCGAACATGGTCACCGCCCTCAACGATGCGCGGGACGCCGTCGTGCGCGCCGACTCGGTGATCCGCGGCCTGCTCGAGTTCTCCAGGGCCACCGACTTGAACCCCACCCCTGAAGACGTGAATTCGTTGCTCGAACGGGCACTCGCGCTGGTCCGTCACGCATTGACCAAGTCACACATATTCGTGGTCGAGGAGTTCGCGAGCGGCCTGCCCCAGGCCATGCTGGACCGAAATAAGATCGAGCAGGTGTTCGTCAATTTGATGATCAACGCGATTGACGCGATGCCTTCCGGCGGAACTCTGATCGTGGGGACCCGTCGCGAGCAATTGAAAGATACGGGACCGGATGTCGGATACCGGCAGAGTGATCGGTTTCGCATCGGCGAGAGCGCCATTGTCGTCTCCATCGAGGATACCGGCACCGGGATCAACGAAAACGTCCGCGAGAGGCTTTTCGATCCCTTCTTTACGACCAAGGCCCCCGGTCGAGGAACGGGATTGGGGCTCGCTGTTTGCAAATCGATCATCGCGTTGCATGGGGGCACGATTCGCATCGCGAACCGGGAGAGCGGTGGCGCGCGGGCCACCGTCGTGTTCCACAGTATCAGGTCCTAGGGGAGGGTTGACGCCGATGGATAAGATCCGGGTGCTTCTGATCGACGATGAGCCGAGCTTCACGCGAATGCTGAAGATGAGCCTCGAGCGGCGGGGGGGCTTCGAGGTGATGGTGGAGAACAACGGAGCGTACGGGCTGACGGTCGCTCAGGACTTCAGGCCCGATTTCATTCTGCTCGATGTGATCATGCCGGATGTCGACGGCGGGGAGGTGGCGGCGAAGATTCGAGCCGACTCGAAGCTCAAGGACACCCCGATCGTATTCTTGACGGCGGGCGTATCGAAGGATACAACCAAGGCCAAAGGCAACGTCATCGGCGGCCAGAAGTATCTCGCCAAGCCGGTCACGGTCGACGAGGTGATCCGGTGCATTGAAGCTCGGCTGGGAAAGACCCCGCGAGTGTCGACGGGCTCGTCCCCCGTCCCGAAGTCATGATCGACGTTCCGCGCGACTCAGCATCTCCGCGACCGTGCCGACGAGCTCGGATGTCGCGACCGGCTTTGTCAAATAGACATCGGCCCCGTGACTAAAGCCCAGTAGCTTGTGCTTCGGTTGATCGAGCGCCGTGAGCATGACGACCGGCAGGATCCAGGGACGGTACAAGCGTCGCAGCTCCACACAGACGTCATAGCCGCTCATGTCCGGCAGCATGAGGTCCAGGACCACGAGATCGGGCCAATGCTCGGCGGCGAAGCCAATCGCGGCCTTCCCCTTTCCTTCCGTCCTCACTTCGTAGCCCGCGCGTTCCAAGTGCCTCTTGAGGAGCCTCGCCAGTGCCTCCTCGTCCTCGACGACGAGAATCCGTGCCCGGGTCTTGTCCCTTCCGGTCCACAAGGTTTCTGCCAAGGGAGAGCCTCCGAGGGTGTCCCATGCGGCGGCAAGACATCGATTGGGGGACGTGCCACAGTCCGCTTTGGAGTTATCGGAAGGTTCGGCCGGCGGAATTAGGGGAAAATGGCGGAGGGTCGCCTCGGGTTGAATCGCGGCTCTACCGCCCCACCGCCTGGGGTTCGCGAGGATTGGCGTGCCGGCTCACGTTCTCATCCCGCCCCGAGCCGACCGACACCAGACGGATGGGCACGCCCGCGAGCTCCTCGAGACGGTCCAGATAGCGTCGCGCCTCGCGGGGCAAGTCATCCCATTGACGGGCCGTTGTGGTGGGCGCGCGCCAGCCCGAAAAGGTCTCGCAGATGGGTCGCGCCGCGTTCAGATCCGCGAGCGATTCCGGCATTTCGGAGACCCTGCGATTCCCGATCTCGTATTCCACGACGATCTTGATTTCGGGCATCGCGTCGAGCACGTCGAGCTTGGTGATGACCAGCTGGGTGAGCCCGTTGACGCGCACCGCGTGCCGGATGGCGACGACGTCGAACCATCCGCAGCGCCTCGGGCGCCCGGTGGTCGCTCCGTACTCGTTTCCCTCCTCGCGGAGCTTCGCCGCCAGCTCCCCTTCCAGCTCGGATGGAAAGGGACCGTTTCCGACCCGCGTGGCGTACGCCTTCGCGACCCCGATCACGTCGGTGATGCGCGTCGGCCCGATTCCCACTCCGGTGCATGCCCCGCCCGCCGTTGCGCTCGAGGAAGTCACGTAGGGATAGGTTCCGTGATCGAGATCGAGGTGTGTGCCCTGGGCGCCTTCGAGCAGGACGCGCTTCCCCCCTCGGATCGCGGCGTCGACGGCGTGCGATACGTTCACCGCCAGGGGCCGGAGCAGCTCCTCGTCCTTCGCGCAGCGCGCCAGAACCGCGTCGACCGGCTCGAGCGGGGTGCTCGGCCCCGCGATCCGCAGGGTGCGCTCCCGCAAGCGCCGCACGCGCTCTTCGCGGACGCCCGGATCCAAGAGATCGGCAACGCGAAGCCCGACGCGACCCGCCTTGTCGGTGTACGCCGGTCCGATGCCCCGTCCGGTCGTTCCGATGCGCGCGCCCTCCGGGCCGCCCTCGGTCAGCTGCTCGAGCGCGCGGTGGTCGGGCAGGATGATGTGCGCCGACAGGGAAACGAAAAGCCGCCCGTCCACGTGGACGCCCTGCGCAAGCAGCGTACCGCGCTCGTTGCGGAGCGCATCGCAGTCCACGACCACACCGTTCCCGATATAGCAAATGGTGTTGGGACGCAGGATGCCCGACGGGATGAGATGAAGGATGAATGTCCGATCGCCGACGACCACGGTGTGGCCGGCGTTCGGGCCGCCCTGATAGCGGGCGACCACGTCGGCCTCTTCACTCAGGAGGTCGACGATCTTCCCTTTTCCCTCGTCACCCCACTGGGCGCCGACGACGACACGGCAGGCCATGCGTGAATTACCTCCAAACGAAAAGACCGCGAGTTCGGCCCTCGCGGTGGGTGCGGATGCAGCGGACTCGAAACCTTATCAGACGCCGTGGCGGGCGTCAATCGGGCGGGTCGGGCCCCTCGCGGACCGCCCGCGCCTCATACCCGCGCGCCGTTCATGCGGAAGATCTGGAGGAAGATCTGGAGCGCCTCGTCGAGGCCCTCCGCCGTGGGCGCCGAAGGCAACCGCTCCCGAAGCGCCGCGACGGGGCGGTAGAGAATGGGATAGTCCGCCGATTCCAAGAGCGTGAGGTCGTTCAAGCTGTCCCCCATTCCGATCACCTTGAACCCGGCGCCCTTCATCCCCTCGACGACCCGCGCCTTCTGGCCGCGAATCCTGAGCTTCCAGCCGACGATCCGTCCCTCTCCGTTCACCTCGAACTGGTTCGCGAAGAGGTTGTATCCGCCGAGACGCTCGATGACCGGCTCGGCGAACTCCTGAAACGTGTCCGAGATGATCATGATCTGGCACTGGCGGCGGATCCGATCGAGGAACTCGTGCGAGCCCACGTACGGCCGCACCTCGTGCGCCACCGCCTGCAATTGCGCGAGCGTCAGGCCGGCGCGATTCAACGCGTCCACGCGCCGCCGCATCAGGGCCTCGAAATCAGCGATATCGCGCGTCGTGAGGTGAAGCTCCTGGACCCCGAAGTGGTGCCCCAGATGGGGCCAGATTTCCGGCGCGAGGACGCCCTCTAGATCGATCGCGGCAATCACAGGCTACCATGATACTAAAAAGAGCGAGGGGAAGCGTCGCCGCTTCCCCTCGAAGCCTCCGGTGGACTGTTGGGATTCGCCAGCAGGCACCAGGCTAGGGCGCTCTAGATGCCGCTAGCTACAGCCACCTCCGCAGTTCAGTACATCCATTAAGCCGTACGTGTGCACTGGACCACCTCCTTTCCGCGATGTCTGAATGCTCAGGCCCATGTGGGAGATCTGTCAACGGGAAATCTTCTTGTGGGCCGGATTGCGGCTGGGGGTGGCGGTGCGCGGGCCAGACTCCCCGATCGCCCCGCTCTCGCGGAGCTTCCCCAGGAGGAGCGTCACGATCTCCTCCCCGACGGCCTCCTGCGCCTCCTGGGTCGCGGCGCCGATGTGGGGCGTGGCAACCACATTCTCCCGCTGTACGAGCGGCGAGCCGCCCGGCGGCTCCTGGGCGAAAACATCGAACACCGCCCCGCTCAGGTGCCCCCGCTCGAGAGCCTCGAGGACCGCGGCCTCGTCCACGAGGCCCCCTCGGGCCGCGTTGACGATCACCGCGCCCCGCGGGAGGCGCGCGATCTCGCCTGCCCCGATCATCCCTCGGGTCTCGGGCGAAAGCGGTACGTGAAGGGTCAGAATCTCCGACCGCGGAAGGAGCTCCTTCATGGGGAGCGGTTCCACGCCCAGCGCGCGGGTCGCCTCTTCCGAAAGCAGCGGGTCGTGGCCGACGCATCTCATCTCGAATGCCCGCGCGCGCTGCGCGACGGCGCGGCCGATCTTCCCGAGGCCCAGGATCCCGATCGTCTTCCCGCGAAGCTCACGTCCTTGGAAGCGGGCCTTCGCCCACTCGCCGCGTTTCAAGGAGGCATCGGCGGCGGGAATCTGGCGAAACAGGGCGAGCAGGAGACCGAACACGAGCTCGGCGACGGCGACCGCGTTCGCTCCGGGCACGTTGAGTACCAGGATCCCGCGCTCGCGCGCGGCGGCCGCATCGATGTTGTCGATCCCCGCGCCGGCGCGCGCCACCCAACGGAGCTTCGGAGCCGCCTCGATCAGGCGCCGCGTCACCTTCGTGGCGCCGCGCACGACCCAGGCATCGATATCCGCGACCAAGGGCAAGAGCTCGGGCTCGGAAAGCCCGCGGCGCTCCTCCACGGTGATCCCCGGGGTCCCGCGGAGGATCGCGACCGCGCCCTCGGGGAGCGGGTCGCTGACGAGAATCCTAACCGACACGCGCTGCGGCGGAAGCCCGGGAGCTGCGGAAGGATTCCTGCGCGGCTCGGACCCCCGCGCCCGCCTCGACCGAGGCGCCGTGCTCGATCAGCGAGGCCTCGAACGCCCCCACGAGGCGGAGGATGTCCCCTTCGTCGTAATAGCCGATGTGCCCTAGGCGGAAGATCTTTCCCTTCAGACGATCCTGCCCCCCCGCGATCTTGACGCCGTAGCGCTGCTCCATCGTCTTCACGACGGCGCCGGTATCCACCCCCGGCGGCACCCGAACCGCGGTGAGGGTATTCGAGGGCACCTCGGCGAAGAGGGATAGCCCGAGCGCGCGCACGGCCTTCCGCGTCGCCTCGCCGTTACGCTGGTGGCGCGCGAAGACCTCGTCGCGCCCCTCCTTCGCGAGCAGGAGCATGGCCGCCCGGGCGGCGAGCACGAGGCTGATCGCCGGGGTGAAGGGCGTGTCCCCTTTTTCGAGGGCGCTCTTCGCCTTCGCGAGGTTCCAGTAATACTTGGGGAGCTTCGACGCCTTCACGAGATCCCACCCACGCGGGCTCAAGCAGACGAACCCCAACCCCGGCGGGATCATCATTCCCTTCTGGGAGCCCCACACCACGCCGTCCACGTCCGAGCGGTCGAAGTGCAGGTCGTAGACGCCGAAGCTCGTGACCGCGTCGATCACCGTCGCGACCCCACGCGCCCTCGCCGCCCGCGCCATGTCGTGGACCGGAAAGAGGGCGCCGGTCGAGGTTTCGCTGTGGGTGATGAACATCAGCTTGGCGCCGGGATGCGCCCCGAGCGCGGATTCCACTTCCTCCACCGTCGCGACCCGGCCCCATTCGACGCTCACCGTGTGCACCGCGACGCCGTACGCCTCGGCGATCAGCTTCCACCGCTCCCCGAACTTCCCCCCTTCGACGACGATCGCTTGATCGCCCGCCGAAAGCAGATTGACCACGGCGGCCTCCATCGCGCCGGAGCCGGAGCAGGAAAGCGTGAGCGCTGGCTGTGCCGTGCCGAGATGCTCCTGCATCAGCCGCGTTGTCTCCAGGAAGTGCTGGCGGTACTCGTCCGTGCGATGGTGGATGAGCGGCTTCGCCATCGCTTCCAGGACCTCGGACGGAACTTCGGTGGGTCCCGGGGTGAACAACACGCGTTTCATCGTGGTCTCCCGTTAGCCTTCGGTCCAGCGGGGCGGATCAATGCGTGTACGGATGCGGCTGCTCTTCCTGGTTGCGGCGTAGATACGTCGAGGACTCGCCCGGCTTCAACGAAACCTCCAAAACCTCGTCCATGGTCTCGACAAGCTTGAACTGGAGGTCCTCCCGTATGAAATCGGGGAGCTCCTGCAAATCCTTCTCGTTCAGCTTGGGAATGATGACGGTCTTCACGCCCGCGCGCTTGGCGGCGACTACCTTTTCGTTCAGGCCTCCGATCGGGAGCACGTTGCCCAGGAGCGTGATTTCTCCGGTCATCGCGACGTCGTCGCGCGTCGGAACGCCTGTGAGCGCGGAGACGAGGGCGGTGGCCATCGCGATGCCCGCCGAGGGGCCATCTTTAGGTATCGCTCCTTCAGGCAGGTGCACGTGGACATCGATCCCCTTGTAGAAGTCCTTGTCCAACCCGAGCGAGATCGCGCGGGAGCGGGAGTAGGAAAGGGCCGCCTGTCCGGATTCGCGCATCGTCTCCCCGAGCTTCCCGGTCAGCATGAGCACGCCGGTCCCGGCGAGAATGCTCACCTCGATATTCAGAAGGTCGCCCCCCGCCTCGGTCCAGGCAAGACCGGTCGCCACGCCGACTCGAGAACGGCGCTCGATCTGGCTGTCGAGGTATTTGGGAACGCCCAGGAACTTCGGAAGCTGCTTCTCCACGATCCGGAACACGCGCGGTTTCTTGAGCGTCGCCTTCCTGCGCGCGACCTTGCGGCAAATCGCCGCGATTTCGCGCTCGAGGTTCCGGACGCCCGCTTCCCGCGTGTAGGCGTTGATGACCGCCCGGATCGCGGCGTCGTTCATCTGAACATCCTTGGGGACCAGGCCGTTGGCCTTGAGCTCCTTCGGAATCAGGAAATTCTTCGCGATCTCGACCTTCTCGAACTCGAGATATCCCGGCAAGCGGATGATCTCCATCCGGTCGAGCAGCGCCGGCGGAATCGAATAGAGGGTGTTGCTCGTGGTCAGGAACATCACCTGCGAGAGGTCGAAGTCCACTTCCAGATAGTGATCGTTGAAGGTGTGATTCTGCTCGGGATCCAAGACCTCGAGAAGCGCTGAGGCGGGGTCGCCGCGGAAATCGGTTCCGAGCTTGTCGATCTCATCGAGCAGAAGCACCGGGTTCATCGAGCCGGCACGCTTCATCGCCTGGATGATCCGCCCGGGCATGGAACCGATGTAGGTGCGCCGGTGCCCGCGGATTTCCGCTTCGTCGCGGACGCCACCCAGCGACATACGCACGAACTTTCGTCCGAGCGCGCGGGCAATCGATTTTCCGAGCGAGGTCTTGCCCACGCCGGGGGGACCCACGAAGCAGAGGATCGGCCCCTTCAAGCTCCCCGACAGCTTGAGCACCGCGAGGTACTCGATTATCCTCTCCTTCACCTTCTTCAGCCCGTAGTGATCCTCGTCCAGGATCTTCTCGACGCTCTGGATATCCGGGTTGTCGTCGGTCTTGTGTGCCCAGGGCAGCGAGACCAGCCAATCGACGTAATTCCGCACGACGGTCGCTTCGGGCGACATGAAGGACATTTTCCCGAGCTTGTCGATCTCCTTGACGGCCTTGTCGTGCACTTCCACGGGCATCTTGGCCTTCTTGACGGCCTGGACCAGCTCGTCGATCTCGTTCGAAAACTCGTTTTGGTAGCCCAGCTCCTTGCGGATCGCCTTGAGCTGCTCGTTGAGATAGAACTCTTTCTGGTTCTTGTGGACCTGGCTCCGGACCTGCCCCTCGATCTTGCGTTCGAGCTTCAGGATCTCGAGTTCGTTCGCGAGTGTCTTGCTCAACTGGCGGAACCGCTCGGTCAGGTCATCCTCCTCGAGCACCGCCTGCTTCACGGCGACCTTCAAGATCAGGTGCGAGGCCACGGTGTACGAGAGAAGGACCGGGTTGCCGATGTTGTTCGCGGTCGAGAGCACTTCGTCGGGAACGCGCCGGTTCAGGTGCACGTAGTCGTTGAACGAGGCAAGGACGTTGCGCGTCATCGCTTCGAGCTGAGCGTCCTGACGCACCTTGTCCTCGATGATCGCGACCGAGGTGGACATGTACTCCGATCCTCGGAAGAACTTCTTGGCGCGCGCGCGGCAGATCCCTTCGACCAGGACGCGCATCGTGCCGTCCGGCAGCCGGAAGAGCTGGAGGACCCGCACGACGGTGCCGACGCGATACAGATCCTTCGCGACCGGATCGGGCACGTCGGGACGGCGCTGCGCCAGCACGAACAGCACGCGGTCGCGCTGCACGGCCGCCTCGATCGCGTTCACGGAGGGGACCCTCCCCACCAGGAGCGGGATGGTCATGTACGGGAAAATAACGACATCGCGAAGCGGGAGAAGCGGGATCCGGTCCCGGATCTCGAAGACCTCTCCGTCGCGCTCGAGTCGAATCATTCGATTCCGCCTCTTTCCGCCCTAACCCCGGTTAGGCCTCTTTGCGGCGGCGATCGCCGCGGAAGGTGAGGATCGGCTCCGCCTTGCGTCCGATGACATCGCGGGTGATCGTACAACCCACGACCTCGAGCCGCGAAGGAATCTCGTACATGAGATCCATCATCGCTTCCTCGAGTACGGCCCTCAGTCCGCGCGCGCCGGTGCCCCGCTTCAGGGCAAGGTCGGCCACGGCTTCCAGACCGTCTTCGGTGAACTCCAGCTTCACCCCTTCCATTTCGAAGAACTTCTGGTACTGCTTCGTGATCGCGTTCTTGGGCTTCGTCAAGATCTCGATCAGCGACTGCTTGTTCAGGGAATCGAGCGCCCCGATGACCGGGAGCCTCCCCACCAATTCCGGGATCAAACCGTAGCGGAGCAGATCCTCCGGCTCCACGAGCGCCAGAAGCTCGCCGATGTTCCGGTCCTTCCGGCTTCGGATATCCGCGCCGAAGCCCATCGACTTCTGACTGACCCGCCGCTCCACGATCTTTTCCAGGCCCTCGAACGCCCCGCCGCAGATGAAGAGGATGTCCTTCGTGTTCACTTCGATGTATTTCTGCTGCGGATGCTTTCGTCCGCCCTGCGGCGGCACGTTCGCGATCGTCCCCTCCAGGATCTTGAGGAGCGCCTGCTGCACGCCCTCGCCGGAGACGTCGCGGGTGATCGAAGGGTTTTCGGACTTGCGCGAGATCTTGTCCAGCTCATCCACGTAGACGATGCCGTGCTCCGCGTTCACAACGTTGAAATCGGTCGCCTGGAGCAGGCGGACGAGGATGTTCTCCACGTCTTCGCCGACATATCCCGCCTCGGTAAGACACGTCGCGTCCACGATCGCGAACGGAACCTTGAGGGTCCGCGCGAGCGTGCGCGCGAGCAGGGTTTTCCCCGTTCCGGTGGGACCGACCAAGAGGATGTTCGACTTTTCGAGCTCGACATCCTCGACGGCGCCGCCGGAATAGATGCGCTTGTAGTGGTTGTAGACCGCGACGCTCAGCGTCTTCTTGGCGCGCTCTTGCCCGATGACGTAGTCGTCGAGGACTTTCTTGATCTCCGCCGGCTTCGGGAGCGCGCCTTTGGGCGCGCCCGCCCCGCGATCGGTCTCGCCTTCGAGAATGTCGTTACAAAGCTTGACGCACTCGCTGCATATGTAGACCGAGGGCCCCGAAACCAGACGCGAGACCTCGTCTTGGCCGCGCCCGCAGAAGCTGCACCGGATGGGGTGAGGCGAATTGACCCGTTTCTTCATGCTGATGCGTGCCCTAGCCGACCGGTGCCGGCTCGGGCTTTCTCTCCTTGCTGGGTTCGAGTTTGGCGATGACCTTGTCCACGATGCGATACGCCTTCGCTTCTTCTGCCGACATGAAGAAGTTTCGATCCGTATCGTGCTCGATTTTCGCGAGCGGCTGCCCCGTGTGCTTCACGAGGATATCGTTGAGGGCCGAGCGCAGGGCGAGGATCTCGCGCGTGTAGATCTCGATGTCGGTCGCCTGCCCTTGGCTCCCGCCGAGAGGCTGGTGAATCATCACCCGCGAATGCGGAAGCGCGGAGCGCTTGCCGCTGGCGCCCGCGGCCAGGAGAAGCGCCGCCATGCTCGCGGCCTGGCCCATGCAGATCGTCGCGACGTCCGGCCGGATGAACTGCATCGTGTCGTAGATCGCGAGGCCGGCCGAGACGATGCCGCCGGGCGAATTGATATAGAGATTGATGTCCCGATCGGGGTCTTCCGCTTCGAGGAAGAGGAGCTGCGCGATGACGAGGTTCGCAATGACGTCGTCGATCGGCTGGCCGATGAAGACAATCCTATCCTTGAGCAGCCGGGAATAAATGTCGTAGGCCCTCTCCCCGCGCCCGCTCTGCTCGACCACCATCGGTACCAGCGACATGTGCTCGTTTCCTCCTTGCCTGTATATCGGGTTACGCTACCGCCATCTTAAGCCGGGCCTTCTCGCGGAGCAGTGCGAATACCTTTCGCTCCGCGAGATGCGCGCGTGCCCGCTCGCGGTGCTCGGCGCTCCGGAGCAGGCGCTCGGTCTCGGGCGGCGCGCCCTCCCCCTCCGCGGCACCCCGCAGGGCCCTCTCGATTTCGTCCTCGGTCACGGTTACCGACTCGGCGTGGGCGATAGCGTCCACGAGCAGGTCACGCTTGATGCGCCGCTCGGCCATCGGGCGATACTCGCCGCGGAAGCGGTTCTCCTCCTCGGGGCTCCATTCCCGGCCTTCCACCCTTAGACGCTGGACCAGCTCCTCCAGATACTCGCGGACCATGGATTCCGGAAGGTCCATCGGATTTCGGGCGATGATTTGGTCCACCAGGGCTTCTTCCTGCTCCCGCTGGGCCCTGAGCCGCGCCTCCCCCTCCATGTTCAACCGGACCCTGGCCCGGAGCTCGGCGGCGTCGCGCATCCCGGCGACCTCCCGAGCGAATTCGTCATCGAGAGGCCGGACGCGCCGCTCCCGGACGCCCTGAATGTCCACGGAAAAGGCGGCGGTGCGCCCCCTGAGCTCCTCGTTGCCGAAGTCGGGGGGATAGGCCACCTCGAAATCGCGGTGGTCCCCCGCCTTGGTCCCGATCAGGTTCTTTCGAAACTCGGACAGGAGGCCCGGAGCCCCGAGCTCCACGAGCGCATCCTTCTGCTCGGTCTTCCGCAGCGGCTTCCCCTTCGCGTTGAGCCGGACGTAATTCACGAGAACCGCATCGCTCTCCCCGGCTTCCCGCTCGACGGGAACCCACTCGGCGGCGCGCTGACGCAGCTCCTCGAGCGCCCTGTCGACGTCCTGGTCCGGAACCTGGGTCTCCTTGGCGTCCACGTCCAGCCCCAGGTAGTCTTTCGGTGTAACTTTAGGCCGAAGTTCGACTTGCGCCTCATAGGTCAGGGGCTTCCCGCGCGAGAAATCGATCTTCTCGATCGTCGGGTAGGAGATCGGGTCTAGCTTCTGCTCCCGAACCACCGACTCGTAGGAGCGCTTGACCACCCTTTCCAATACTTCGTGCTCCATGGAGTGACCGAACTGGAGCTCGATCACGTTCCGGGGCACGTGCCCCTTTCGGAAACCGGGCAGCTGGACGCGATTGCGAAACTCCTCGACGACGTCCTGGAAGGCACGCTCAAGCTCCTCCGAAGGCACCTCGATCACGAGGAGCTTTCGCCAAGGGGATCCGTGGTCGCGAATGTCGACTTTCAAATAATGGCTCCCGGTCATGCTGGTGCGAGAGGGGGGAGTTGAACCCCCACGAGTTGCCTCACGGGATCCTAAGTCCCGCGCGTCTGCCAATTCCGCCACTCTCGCGAAGGCAACCCCAGTCTAACAGCGAAGTGGTTGTGGTTCAAGAACATTGCCCCGCTCAGGCGGGGGAGGCCGCCTTGGGGGCGCTCCGGACCACCTCCGCGACCCTGGCCACGACCTCGTAGCGGCCAAATGAGGGCATCAGATACGCCCCCTCGACCATGTCCTTCGCCTTGAGGAGGAGGGCGCGGCACATCTCGACCCCCACCTCGATCCCCTTCTCCCCGGCGTTCCTCATCGCTTCGCGCGCGTGCTCGGGAATGTTGATGCCCGGCACCTCGTTGTGGAGGAACTCGGCGTGGCGGTGGCTCTGGAGCGGCAGAAGCCCCAGGAGAACCGGAACGCGCTTTTTCCCGACCGCCTCGAGAAAGCGGGTGAGCGGCTCGAGCTCGTAGAGCGGCTGCGTCATCGTGAACTCGGCGCCGGCCTCGACCTTCTTGGAGAAGCGCTCGAGCTCGGCATGGATATCCTCCGAGGCCGGGTTCACCGCGCACCCGATGAGAAAGCGGGTCGGCTCCCCGATCGAGTTCCCCGCCAGATCGGTCCCCGCGTTGAGCTGCTTCAAGATCCGGATCAGCCCGACCGAATCCACATCGAACACCGCCGTGGCGTTGGGATAATCGCCGATCCTCGGCGGATCGCCGGTCAAGGCGAGGATGTTCCGGATGCCGAGGGCATGCGCCCCCATGAGATCCGACTGGATGCCCATCAAGTTGCGGTCGCGGCACGTGAAGTGGAGGATCGTCTCCACGCCGACCTGGTGCGAGATCATCGACGCGAGCGCGAGCGAGGACATCCTCACCCGGGCCATCGGGCTGTCGGCGACGTTGATGACGTCGACCCCGGAGCTTTTCAGGAATTGCGCGCCCTCGATCATCTTCTTGGGACGCGCGCCGCGCGGCGGGTCCACCTCCACGCTCACGACGAATTCGTGATTGGAGAGCTTCCGCGCGAGGAGCGAGCGCGAAGCGGGATCGCCAGCCGCCGGCTCCTCCAGGACGACGTGGGGAGCCGGGGGCGGAGGCGGCGGTGCGGACGCGCGGTCCAAGGCGGCGGCCTCCGCGGCGCCGGCGCCTGGACGCGCGAGCGCCTCGCGCATGCGGCGGATGTGGGCCGGAGTCGTGCCGCAGCAGCCCCCGATGAGGTGCGCCCCCGCGGCCTCGAGCTGGATCGCGTAGTCCGCGAAATAGTCGGGGGAGGCGAGGTAGAGAAACCGGCCGCCCACGAATTGCGGCAGCCCGGCGTTCGGCATGACCGAGATGGGAAGCTCGGTGCGCCGCCTTAGACGCTGCACGATCTCGAGGATCTTCTGCGGTCCGACGCTGCAGTTCGCGCCGAGGACGTTCACCCCGAGGCTCTGCGTGGCCCGCACCACGTCTTCCGGGTAGGCTCCGTAGAGCGTGCGTCCGTCCTCGGTGAAGGTCATTTCGGCGACGAGGGGAAGGTCGGTCACCCGACGCACCGCCTGGATCGCGAGCTTCATTTCCTCGAGGTCGGTCTGCGTCTCGATGATGAGCAGATCGACGCCGCCCTCCACGAGCCCCTCGACCTGCTCCACGTAGGCCGCGAGCGCTTCCTCTTTCGGGATCGTGCCGAGCGGCGCGACCGGTTTCCCCAGCGGTCCGATGGCGCCCGCCACGAAGACCGCCTCCCCGACTTCCTCACGCGCGTTCCGCGCGAGCTGCGCCCCCGCGCGGTTCACGCGCCGCGCGTCCTCCCCCGCCCCGTGCGCCGCCAGGCGGACGCGGCTCGCGCCGAACGTGTTCGTCTCGATCAGCTCCGCTCCGGCGCGGATGTAGTCACGGTGGATCGATTGGACGAGCGCGGGCTCTTGGAGGTTCAGGAGGTCGAAGGAGCGGTCGAACGGGATTCCGCGCTCGTAGAGGAGGGTGCCCATGGCGCCGTCCGCCAGAACGACGCCCTCCTCGAGACGTTTGAGGAAGGGATGTTTCAAATTCGATGGCTCCATAGGGGAAGGGGCTCTTCCATCGCTCCTGACATCGTACTATACTGCGCGGCCCGCCGTGGACGAAATGAGGGAGCGCGCGACTTCATGAACATTCTTGTCTTCGTGAAACAGGTCCTCGACACCGAGACGCGGATCCAGCTCAAGGACGGCGTCGTGGACACGACGAACGTGAAATGGGTCGCGAACCCCTATGACGAGTTCGCGATCGAGGAGGCGCTGCGGATCCGAGAGCGTCTCGGCCAAGGCAAGATCACGGTCGTGAGTTTGGGACCCGACCGCGTTAAGGAAGCGATCAAGTATGCGCTCTCCCTGGGCGCGGACGAGGGCGTGCACGTCAAAGGAGACGGCGTGGCGCTCTGGGACCCGCTCGCCGTCGCCACCGTGCTCGCGGCCGCGGCGCGAAAGCTGGGGTTCGACCTCATTCTCACGGGGAAGCAGGGGGTCGACCACGACTGGTCCCAGGCCGGGATCATACTCGCGGAGCTTCTGGACCTGCCCCATGTGTCCGTGGTCGTGGGGCTCGAGCTCGATCCTCCCGGGAAGCGGGGCGTCGCCAAACGGGAGGTCGAGGGAGGCGTCGAGACCGTGGAATTCGGGCTCCCCGCCGTGATCACCGCGCAGAAGGGCCTGAACGAGCCCCGGTACGCTTCCCTCAAGGGAATCATGGCCGTGAAGAAGAAGGTCATCCCCGAATGGACCCCGGCGGATTTGGGCGTCGATCCCTCCGCGGTCGGCGAGGGCGCCGCGGCCATCCGGTTCCTCGAGTTCTCGCTCCCGCCTCCCCGGCCCGCCGGCCGGATCCTCGAAGGGGAGCCCAAGGATACCGCCCGCGAGTTGGTTCGCATCCTGCACGAGGAAGCGAAGGTCATCTGATGGCCACGCTCGCCGTTCTGGCGGAATTGAAGGACGGCGCCGCGCGGAAAATCACCTTCGAGATGCTGGCCGAAGCGAGGCGGCTTTCGGACGCTTCCGGGGGGGGTACCGTCGGTCTCATCGCGCTGGGAGCGCTTGGGCCCGGGGAAAGCGACCGCCTCGCGCACCAGGGCGCGGACCATATCTACCACGTGGAAGGCGAGGCTCTCTCGGGATACGCCGCCGAGGCTTATGCCGAGGGAGTCAAGGTGGCGTTGGATCGAGCAAGACCGGATACGCTCTTCATCGGAGCGACATCCCAGGGCAAGGATCTGGCGCCTCGCGTCTCGGCGCGGCTGCGCGTCGGGCTCGCCTCGGACTGCACCGAATTCGCCTTTCACAACGGCGACCTGACCGCCCGCCGACCCATCTTCGCGGGAAAAGCATTCGGCCGGGTTGCATGGAACGCGGCGCGCCCGCGGATCGCGACCGTTCGGCCGAATACCTTCACGCCCCTCGAGCCCGATACCTCCCGCAAGGCGAAGGTGGAGAACGTTCCAATCGGGCCGGTGAAGGCGCGCGCCCGCGTCGTGGGCTTCGAACGATCCGAGGGAGAGATGCTCGATCTCACCGAAGCGAACATCATCGTGAGCGGCGGCCGCGCGATGCAGGGCCCCGAGAACTTCGAGCTTCTTCGCAGGCTTTGCAAGGTGCTGGGCGCGACCTTGGGAGCCTCGCGGGCGGCCGTGGACGCGGGCTGGATCGACCACAGCCATCAGGTCGGCCAGACCGGCAAGGTGGTCAACCCGACGGTCTATTTCGCCGTCGGAATCTCGGGGGCGATCCAACACCTCGCCGGCATGTCCTCTTCCCGCACCATCGTCGCGATCAACAAGGACCGGGACGCTCCCATCTTCAAGATCGCGAGCTACGGCATCGTCGGCGACCTCTACCAGGTCGTGCCCCTCCTCACCGAGGAGTTCGAACGAGCCCTCAAGGAGTAGACGACCACGGATCCTGCGTACGAAACCTATTGGAAACGCAAACAGTTGCTTCGGGAGGGAGCGCCCCGCTTCCCCGTCCGCCGATGGTGGGAGACCGAAGACCTTTGCGAGATCGAGCGCGTGTACTTCGACGCGATCCACGGCTCGGCCAGCCTGCTAGACGTGGGAGCGGGAGATCTCAGGATCATGCGCAAGCTCCAGCGCGCCGGCTATCGAGGTGAGTACCACACGCAGGACGTGGGAGGAGAAGGAAGCTACACCTACCGAGATGTAGACGAGATTCGGCGCCATTACGGAGCGATCCTGTGCCTCGACGTGATCGAGCACCTCCCCCTTCGAGAGGGGCTTACGCTGCTCAAAAAAATGATCTCGCTCCTGG